>PMMY01000256.1 GCA_003162655.1 Methanobacterium sp.
TGAAACAGATTTAGGAAAAGCAGTTCCGCCGGTCATTGTATCAAAAGAGATAAATGAGAAATATTTTAAGGGAGATGCATTAGGTAAAAGAATTACACAAGACAAGAATCTTTATGAAATTGTGGGCATAGTAGAGCGTTTTAAAAGAAGTGACATTGAATCACCATCCCCATTTGCATATTTTTTTAAGGACAGTGTAAAAGCAGAATTAAACTACTGGGAAACGTCAATGCTGATAAGAACAAAGGAAAACAAAACCGGTGATATNNGCCAGGTTTATTCTACCCTTAATCCTGAAAATTGGACAATTGATGGTCTGAATTCACTGGAAAATATGCGGGCCCAGCAGAACGTTATGAGTTACCAGAGTAATTATCTTACAGTCATAGTTGCCTTGTTCATTATGATCAATGTTTTTCTGGGTACAATAGGTATACTCTGGTACAACACTAATTTAAGGATCCACGAAATTGGTATTAAACGTGCACTAGGTTCAACCGGGAAAGGCATTAAAAGGCTTCTGATGACTGAGAACATGGTTATTGCAGGATTGGCACTGTTAATTGTCATATTAATTATGCTTCAGATCCCTAAATTAGTCTATCGAGGACAAACGGAATCTGGTGTATTATCGTGGTCAATATGGATAAGTGTTATCATGATGATAATTCTTGTTCTTCTCAGTACATGGATTCCTGCATCCATCGCTTCAAAAATACATCCGGCTATTGCCCTGAAAACGGAATAGTTTAGTAATTTCGTCAGCTATGATAATGTCGCACCGCATATTAGTTTGTGATGATGACGATGCTGTAAGAAGTTCGCTCGGTTTTCTGCTGACCAAAGCCGGATATACACCGAACTTTGCTTACAGGCCTGAAGATATTATTAAATACATTTCTGAAGCTGATTTCGACCTGATTCTCCTCGATATGAACTTCTCCGTTTCGATAAACGGTGAAGAGGGAATTGAACTTCTCAGAAGAATTAAACTTTTGAAGCCTTCCACACCAGTCATTCTCATAACTGCCTAGGCTTCAGTTGAACTTGCAGTTCGAGGCATAAAGCTTGGTGCTTCCGACTTCGTGACTAAACCATGGAACAATATCCAATTGCTGAAAATTATTGAGACTTCAATTACATTATCAGGCAATCAAAAGAATGAATTGGTTCCGGTATCAGGCAAAAGGGAGAAACTAATTGAATTTCAGGCAATAATAGGGGAGGATCCTAAGCTGATTGAGATTCTTGAGATTATAAAAAGAGTTGCACCTACTCATGCNNATACATCATGATAGTCCAAGAAAAGCCAAACCGTTTGTTAAAGTCAACCTCGGAGGAATTCCTGCAAGCCTGTTCGAGTCAGAGATGTTTGGTTACAGGAAGGGAGCATTCACTGATGCAAAAAGTGATCATGCCGGCAGGTTTGAAAAGGCGAATAGGGGAACTATTTTCCTCGATGAGATAGGCGATCTTACGCTGACTTCGCAGGTTAAGCTTTTAAGGGTGCTGCAGGATCAGACATTTGAACGTCTGGGGGATGCAAACAGTATCACAGTTGATGTAAGAATAATATCAGCGACTAATCATAACCTCTATTCACGTGTAAAAAAGGGTTCGTTCAGGGAAGATCTTTTGTACCGTATTAATCTGATACAGATTGAGGTTCCGCCACTACGCCATAGAACAAATGATATCCCTCTTCTTGCCGGTTACTTCATCGGTCAGGCTGTTAAGGCTTATGCCTTGACTCCTAAATCAATTTCAAAAGATGCAATTGAGTGGCTATGCAATCAATCATGGCCGGGCAATGTAAGGGAACTGAAGAATATAATGGAACGAACACTCCTGCTTACTAAAGGCGATCAGATTAAGTCTGAGGATTTTATCGGTGTGCAGAAAACAGGTTGGGATACTGATCAGAAAGTTTATGGTTCGACGGGAACTCTTGACGAAATGGAAAAACAAATGATCATCAGCACAATTGAAGGATGCGGCGGAAATCTTTCACGATCATCCGAAAAACTTGGCATAAGCAGGGCAACCTTATACCGGAAAATGGAAAAACACGGAATACAAACAGAAAAGAATGAGTAAAAGATGGACCCTGATCTGGCTGACACTGGTCTTTACACTTTTTATGGTACTTGCTGTCTTTTCATTTCATAAAATCAATCCTCTGCTTTTAATCAGCTCCGAAATTGTCATACTTTTACTTTATGTCATTACAATCTCTATTCTTCTCAAATCTCTGAAACCAATCAGCAGCATTGGAAACAGCCTTAGCCTTTTAAAGGAAGGGGATTTTGGCATTACCATGGTAAAAACAGGTAATAAGGATGTTGACAATATCATTGAAGTGTATAATTCAATGATTAACCGATTACGGGAAGAACGATTATCTGTAAGAGAAAAAAATCATTTTCTTGATCTTTTGATTGAATCTTCTCCTCTTGGGATAGTTATGGTAGATTTTGACGACAGGNNTTAGTGCTGGCTGACGGTCAAAAATACCTCTGCCGCAAACTATATTTTATGGATCAGGGATTTAAGCATCCGTTTTATATAATTGAAGAGTTCACCGAGGAGATCCGAAAAGCTGAGAAGGATGCCTATGGCAAACTTATCAGAATGATGGCTCA
>PMMY01000128.1 GCA_003162655.1 Methanobacterium sp.
AAACATAAGTTAAACGGGAAAAAAGAAGAATCAATAGAAGAAAAAATTAAAGAATGGAATGGGCCAGGTTTAGCTACAATAGGACTACATGTAGGACAGGAAGAGCCAGATCCTACTACTGGATCTAGGGCAGTACCAATTTATCAGACATCNNCTTTTGAACCTCAGTTTGCCAGGAGATGAAATATTATCTGCAGACAACCTATATGGTGGAACTTATCAACTTTTCAACTACACATTTCCCGAACTTGGTCGTAAAGTGAATTTTGTAAAATCTACAGATCTACAAGCTATTGAAGATGGTATTACCGACAAAACCAAAGCAATTTTTGCAGAATCTATAGGTAACCCTAAGTTAGACGTACCTGATTATTCAGGTATTGCCGAAATTGCCCACGAAAATGATATTCCATTTGTTGTTGATAACACCACTGGTGTAGGCCTGGTTAAACCCATTGAACATGGAGCAGACATTACTGTATTATCTGCGACAAAATTCATAGGTGGACATGGTACTTCCATTGGTGGAGTAATTGTTGACTCAGGAAACTTTAACTGGGGTAACGGAAAATTTCCACAATATACCGAACCTGATCCAAGTTATCACGGATTGAACTACTGGGAAACCTTTGGGGACTTCCCAGACTTAGGTAACATTGCTTATATTATCAGAGCAAGAGTCAGGCTCCTACGTGATCTCGGATCTGCTTTAAGTCCATTCAACTCCTTCCTGTTCTTACAGGGACTNNGATCATCCAGCTGTAAACTGGGTAAGTTATCCCGGACTTGAAGATGATCCTGCCCATGAGTTAGCTAAAAAATATTTGAAAGGAGGTTACAGTTCATTGATAGGATTTGGTATTAATGGTGGCCTGGAAGCTGGAAAACGTTTCATTGAAAATACCGAACTACTTTCACATTTGGCTAATATTGGAGACGCCAAAAGCCTTGTAATCCACCCAGCATCTACTACTCACCAACAGTTAACCAAAGAAGAACAGGAAACAACAGGTGTTACTGAAGACTTTATAAGGCTTTCAATAGGATTAGAAGATGTTGAGGACATCATAGCAGATATTGACCAAGCACTATCAAAATCTGGACATAGTTAAGATAACCTAATAAAATTATATAATTTAAAAGAAAAAGATAGTTGGTTAAGATTATGTCAAAAGTTTTTATAAAATATTCGAATGAAAAAAGATTTAGTTGTTGACACCAGATTTAACAGATCTGGAATAATAATATTAGGGGATAATACAATGAAAAACGAATCAATCGGAATTGTAGAAACTAAGTTTCATTCGCTATCCGATGATTTGATCCTTGAAAGTGGAAAAAGGCTTAAAAACACCCAGATAGCTTATGAAACCTATGGAAAACTTAATAGAGAAAAAAGCAATGCTATTATGGTGTGCCATGCGCTTTCAGGAGATGCTCATGTTGCAGGTTGGTACGAAGGAGATAAAAAACCTGGCTGGTGGGATATAATTATAGGTCCGGGTAAATGTCTTGACACAGACAAGTACTTCATAATATGCTCAAATGTTATAGGTGGTTGTAAAGGTTCAACTGGTCCATCATCAATAAATCCTGATACTAACAAACCATACGGATTGGATTTTCCCATAATAACTATTAGAGACATAGTAAACGCTCAGAAAAAACTTGTAGACTCCATGGGAATTAAACAGCTATTCGCTGTTATTGGAGGATCAATGGGTGGTATGCAGGTTCTTCAATGGTGTGTTTCCTATCCGGAAATGGTTAGATCTGCAATTCCAATAGCTACCACTGCATTTTCCTCCCCTCAACAAATAGCTTTTAACGAAGTAGGTAGAAGAGCTATAATATCTGCTCCACACTGGAACAACGGTTACTATTACGATTCTGAGTTTCCTGACGATGGTCTGGCCCTTGCCAGGATGATCGCACACATCACATACCTAAGTAACGAATCAATGTACCAGAAGTTTGGCAGGAGACTCCAAGATAAAGAAGACTATGGGTTCGACTTTGAAACAGACTTTGAAGTTGAAAGTTATTTACACTATCAAGGAAACTCATTTACCAAAAGATTCGATGCTAACAGCTATCTATATATATCGAAGGCCATAGACTACTTCGATCTTGTAGGCGAAGGTTCCCTTGCAGAGACATTTTACGGCCTTAAAATTAAATTTCTGGTTATTTCTGTAGATTCTGATTGGCTTTATCCACCATCACAATCGAAGGATATTGTAATGGCATTGAACGCCAACGACATTGATGTCAGTTACTGTGAGATTAAATCAAGCTATGGACATGATGCATTTCTTATTGAAGCAGGCCAGTTAAACTATTTAATAGCCGGTTTTTTATCCGATACACTGGTTAAAGATGTAATGAGTAGGGAATTTGCTAAAATAAAGGAAAAATCAAGCATAGAAAATGCAGCAGAAACCATGTTACACGAAAAAGTCACACACCTTCCAGTGATATCCAATAAAAACAGACTGCTTGGAATAGTAACAGCGTGGGATATCTCAAAATCTGTTGCAAGAAACTACTCAAAACTCGATGAAATTATGACTAAAGAGGTAATTGTAGTCAGTCCAGAAGACCCAATAGAACTTGCAGCCAGAAAAATGAAAAAATACAATATCTCATCCTTACCAGTTGTAGATGAAAATGAAATGGTCATTGGAATCGTCACCACAGACCATATAAGTACGTTAATGACAGAAAATTTATGAAAGTATTTAAATTGGATTAAATTGATGTTAATGAATTTTAAAACATNNGATTTTATCATTTCAATTATCGATGTTAAAACTTCATAAAACCTTGCTGATTGTTCCTCATCAATTTTGGCTATATCAAAACAATATCCATCTGCAACTTTTTTTCCAATATTTTCAAGCCCTTTTTTGTATTCATTTACAATTGACTCCCCGTTAGGAACTTTACTTGATATGTTTCCAACTGTGGTGAACAGTGTCTGTCCAAATGAACTTAAGTTGCAATAACCTCTCAGGATACTGACATCATCTTCGCCTCTAACAATGTTTAATGAAAAGCTCATTGGTGTCCATTTGATTAATAGTTGATTTTTTTTGGCAAAATCTAAGAGTTTTCTATAAAAAACTGCTTCAGCTTCATCTAAATGTTCAAAGAAAGTTGTTTCATCCAATTTATTCTTTATAATAGATTTCCTCATTCTGGATTCTGCAGTTTGTCCTACTAGTTTAGGCACAAGTGTTTTCAATCCATCAACACTTACATATTGTTTAACTTCAACAGCCAGTACTTCTGCTGGATTCATCTGTTTGTTCAGAAACTCTACGATTGTAATAAGTTCTGTGGGTATTCTATCTGCAACAAATACCAATCGTATTTTACCTACCTGAAGATTGGTTTTGACTTGCTCCCAAAATTTTTCTGGACTCATTTCCAATCCTAGTTTTTCAAATAGTAGCTCTTCTTGATCACGATCAGGATATTTTGAAATTAGATTAGATATGATTACTTCTACTGGGAGGTATATAAGTGAGTTCGATGCGTAATCCAACATCTGTGCAACAACTTCTCTTCGTAGTCTACTGTCACCACTTCTTTTTGTTTCAACTATGGTGGGAACACCATCTTGGTCTAGAAATAGATGGTCAAGGTGAAATAGGTTTAATCCAGTATCATCATAGGGTAGTATCTGTTCCCTTTGAACCAACAGCCATTTTCTGGGCTCATCTTCATCCATTTGTTCCCCTGCAAGTAAATTAGGATACTTGGCAATAAGATCCTGTAAAATATCTTCTGACACAAACTCCCTCTCTTCCATTTCAACCAGCTTGTTCCCCTCCTGAAGTAGAAANNTAAAAAAAAACGGATCAAAGAATGAAATGTTATTGAATATAATAATTCAAGGTGTCAGATAAATATGAGAGTTCTAAATTTCAACATTCGATTTGGTGGTCAGAACAGAACCCCAAAAATATTAGATTACCTAAAGAATAACGATTTTGACCTAATTGTGCTAACTGAGTTTATTAAAAACGATAATGGACTAAAAATAATTGATAAATTAATTAATAAGGGTTATACTATTCAATCATCTAATGAAGATGGTACTCNNTTATTTGTGCTGGGGGTTTATGTTCCAGACAAGCTCGGTTCTGAAAAGAATTTATTTTGGAAGAAAATTTTAGAGTACGCTGAGAAGAATATTGATAAAAATGTACTGATTACAGGTGATTTCAATAGTTGTACCAATGATGATTCTTCCAATAAAACAGAGTACAATTCTGATGATTTAATGAAACTGGAAGAATTAGGATACATAGACTTGTGGAAGTACAACTCAAAAGAAGAGTCTGATAGATATACATGGTTCTACTATTCAGGAACTGGGTTCAGACTTGACTATGCATTCGTTTCCCCGAAGTATGCACCAAGTTTAATGGATGTATCTGCTAATCATGATTCTCAAATATTAGAATCTAAAATTTCTGATCATTCACCACTCCTTGTTAATTGGAAAATATCTCAAAATATCATTAAATATAATTTATAACCAGATATGTTCTAAATT
>PMMY01000002.1:0-1180 GCA_003162655.1 Methanobacterium sp.
TACGCTATTTCTCAGAATTTTAAGCTTCTTACCCCAATCTGGGATGGTGAGGTTTCAATAAAAGATCAACTTTTGGTTTCAACAAAAATCAGGAGAACATTTCCTGATGACTATGCATTTTTTACCACCTTCCCCGTTGATAGTTTCTATACCTCTGGTTTTGCAGACAATACCATTGCACTGATAGCTGAAGCGATCAGATCGGGAGCAAGAGGTGTAAAGATCTGGAAAAATATTGGTATGGTTTTAAAAGATTCTGCAGNNATATCTTGAAACAAATCACATACCTGTTATAGGGCATCTCGGAGAACCTAAAGATTGCTGGCTCTCTTTTGAGAAAATGACTGACCCGGGTGATGTATCATACTATAAAAACAATCCCCAATATTACATGTTTATGCATCCCGAGGTACCTTCTTATGAGCAACAGATCAGGGCAAGGGATAATCTGCTCAGAAAGCATCCTGGTCTTGATTTTACGGGAGCACATCTGGCCAGCCTTGAATGGAACGTAGATGAGATTGCTAAACGACTTGACAGTTTTCCGAATTTAAAGGTTGACCTGGCAGCCCAGATGTATCATCTGCAGTATCAGTCAAAACTGANNATAGTCTATGGTACGGACAATGAAGTACATGACAGTGATAATGCTGATTCTTCGAAAACTCTGGAAAATCTCGGCAAAGGATGGTTGTCGCAATGGATATACCTGGCTACCGACACTGTCATGGGAATTAAAGGACTTAAGTTACCAAAAAAGGTGATTGATAAAATTTATTATAAAAATTCCATCAGATATTTCCATTTGGATAAAAAAGAGACTAAATAAACTGATGGCTTGATTTTTNNGATGTAATAATTATCGATTCCAGGCACTATAGCAATGTCTTTGGCGAAATGCGTAACTACCGGATATTTCTCCCTCCGGATTATAATGAAAATCCTCAGAAAAGATATCCAGTGATATATTTTCTTCATGGATGGTCACAAAGATATTTCGGAATCGGGCCAATTTATTCAGATCCATACGAAGAAGGAACTGACAACAAGTGTGATAATATGGCAAATTTTGTATCGACTCACGATGTTATTGTAGTTAAGTCAGATGGTTATAACAAGGACCCGGATGAGGAGTACTATGTGAGGCCTTATAACATCGGCACAAGAAAGCAGGTCGAAA
>PMMY01000002.1:1203-2862 GCA_003162655.1 Methanobacterium sp.
GCATCCGGAACTTGTAAATTATATTGATGCTACATATAAAACTATTCCTGACAGGGAACACAGGGCAATATCAGGTCTCTCGATGGGAGGATTCATGACCTACTGGATCGGGGGGAAATATCCGCAGCTGTTCTCAGCTGCCGGAAATTTCTGCGGTTCAACCGAATTTTTCGTTGGTCCCTNNATGAAGGTTCGGCTCAATTATGGCAACAAGGACTTCATCCGCAGTTATCATGAAGATGTGAACAGAGTATGGACACAAGTGATGGATAATTATGATTTTAAAATTTACAATGCAGCACATTCCACCTGCGGGCTTGGTGAAATGTTCGGGTTTTTATTAAATACCTTTAATAACCCGCCCGCGAAACCTTTGAAATGGGCACATATTGACGTTTATCCTGAATTTACAGTTTGGGATTACAATATTAATACCGACAGGAATGTTCCTGGTTTTACAGTCCTTGAGAATGTTGATAAAAGAGGTTTCAAATGTTCTGTGAGGGAGTTCCTCCCTGATGGTGAGTTATTGCCATTTGTCAATGTAATGGTTACAACACCCCCAATATATGATGCAAATCAGTTATATACTGTTAATGATCTGGATAGCAGAACTTTAAAATCTGTCCGAAATGCAATTATGAGTGACAATACAGGTAGGTTAAAGATAAAGGTGGATGGCAGCCTTCATGAGATAGGGATAAACAGAATGAAGGATAAACCAAATATCTGCCTTGCTTCGTTTAAAATTGAGAATATGGCCTGGGCTACTACCGGTAAGGAAGTAATACTCTCAATCAGATTATTGAACAAAGGAGGTGCTGCCGGGAAGAATATCAAAGCTACACTATCGGCTACCAGGAACACAACAGACATAGGAAAGAACAGTTCATATTTTGGGAATATTGGTATTGATGAAATTCAAGATGGCATTGATAAGTTTAAGTTTATAATTAAGAGNNTGGAACGAGTTCTTTGAGATTCCGGTCAGGAGAGATCTTGCAGAGATTACAGATTTTGTAATTTCTGACGGACGGAAATTTACAGTTTCCAGATCGGGTAATGATACAGAGACTGCAGTATTTGGCACTGGAAATGGTGACGGTGTTGCAAATCCGGGGGAGTCAATAGTTATCCTTGTAAAAGACCATGGAACATTGCGCCGGACCGATCTGATCTGTTCAGACAAGTATGTTAACCCTTTTGGATTAAATCGCAGAAAATCAGATGAATGGTTTGAATATGATTATGTAGGTGCATCGAATAAGTACTCTGTTCCTTTAATTGCATCAGATTGTCCTGAGGATCATACTCTGGAGTTTTTTGCCGAATACTGGCTGCCAGACTATCCATGTCATATTATTAAACAGGGGAAGATAAAAATTCAGGTAAAAGGAAAGGACACGACACCTCCTGAGCTTTGCTGGGTTCAGATACCCGGAGATAACANNGGATTCTGGTGGAGGCAACCGATTCTTATGGAAATACAATGATAGAGGAGGCTGCAGATAAATTCCTTCTGCACTGACCCGCTTGTTCGGAGACAGGCACTTTTAAGTCAATTGTATTGCCCTGGATGGTTACCGGATGAACTATGAGATTCTTACAATAATCCTTTTAACTATTGGTATAACCAAGCAAATAACCGCCCAGACCCAT
>PMMY01000263.1 GCA_003162655.1 Methanobacterium sp.
CCACATAAACTATCAGAAGAATTCATTAAAAGGTGTAATGCTGATTATCTTATTGGATTTGAAGAATTGAGGCAGCAACTAGCGGGTGAATGAATGGATTTCACTGAAACTAAAGTAAAACATGCCCACAGGTTGATGGAGTAAACTTCGTTGTTGCAGATCATCTGAGACATGTTTAATAGATTTATATTTTTATTGATTAGTATATATTTAACCCTATGAAAAAATATATAAAAGTAAGTTTTTAGTGGAGGGATGGATTTTGTTCGAGAGGATAATGATTCCAACGGATGGTTCAAAGTTTGCAGCCAGATCAGAGGATGTTACGATGGAAATAGCAAAGAAATTCAATTCTACTGTTGTAGCAGTTCACATAATAGACGACAAACTCATATATCCATTTGAGGTTCTTGAAGACGAAGGAAAATCAATACTAAAAAAAGTCAGGGAAAGAGCTGAAAAAGAGGATTTGGCTATTGAAGAGGTTTTGATTGTAGGAAGTCCCGTTCATGACATGGCAAAAATCGTGAAAAAGACCAGATCAGACATTGTAATTATTGGGACACATGGAAAGACTGGTCTTGAGAAATTGATCCTTGGAAGTGTAGCTGAAAGCGCCTTAAAAACAGTGCAGGTACCATTGCTTTTAGTTAAATGAATTTCAAACTTCTATCTCTTTAATATAATTCTTTTGTTCTTTAAATGAATTTNNTAAACATAATATTTTGTTCTTTAAATGAATTTAATAAAGATTTTTATCATAAAAAAATAAGGAAGTGTGACAATGGAAATAATAACATTTGTTAAGGGAAAAATACCCGAATCTGTATTAAAAGATTTTTTAGCTGCTTATGCATCAATGAAAGAAGAAACAATCCCGGAAGGGTTAATAGCATCTTATTTACTTAAAGATATGATAGAACCCTATTTGTACACAGTTGAAACAGTATGGGCGAATTCAGAAATACTAAAAAAGCTGATGGACAACGATGAAACAACGTCAGATGTTAAACTATTTGAAAAATATAATGTAAACCCATCTGTTGAAATTCATGAAGTTCTTGATAATTATCCCCAGTTTGAGGAATAACAAATAATTTGAACCTTTGATCAGTTAATTCTTTAATTTTTTTTTGATGGTTTAAATGAGGCTTTGGAGTTTACATCCCAAATATCTGGATTCAAAGGGACTTATAGCACTTTGGAGAGAAGGATTTCTTGCAAGGGCTGTACTTAAAGGAGAAACAAGAGGATACAAAAACCATCCTCAACTTATAAGATTTAAAAATCTAACAAATCCCATATCATTCATAGACTCTTATCTTTTAAATGTCTATGAAGAATCTGAGCTAAGATCTTATAAATTTAACAAAAATAAGATTGGACCAGATTTCACAGACTTAAGAATCAACGTAACAAGGGGACAAATTCAATTTGAACTCAAACATTTGGGATCAAAACTTAAAACAAGGGACCATGGGAAATACATTGAATTACTAAAAATAACGACGCCAGATACTAACCCTATTTTCACTGTTGTTGAAGGTGATATAGAACTATGGGAAGTTATTCATAAATATAATACTGTTCTAAAAATATAAATCATAATTATATATAGTAATAAAAAAATTCTTATTCTATAAAACAAATATGAATAAATAATAATTTTGAATTTAATTAAAGAGGTGTCAAATGAAGAAATACAAATGCAAAGTTTGTGGTTATGTATATGATCCTGAAGCAGGCGAACCTAGAAGGGGAATTGCTCCAGGAACACCATTTGAAGATCTGAAAAATGAATGGCGTTGCCCTCAATGTGGTGCAGGATTAAACAGGTTTATTCCAAAATGAAGGGTAAACAATTAGAATAATAAAATTTATAGCATATTATTTCTGTTATTTAAAGTATAAAAAAAGAGGAGATGTAATATGAAGNNGGAGATGTAACATGAAGAAATTTTTGTGCACAGCATGTGGTTATGTATACGACCCTGAAGTAGGAGATCCAGATGCAGGGATAGCTCCAGGGACCGCCTTTGAAGATCTACCTGATGACTGGATTTGTCCTTTGTGTGGGGTCGGAAAAGAGTTATTTGAAGAAACAGATTAAATATTGAAATAAATTTTTTTTTATTATATTTTTTTAATCTCCAAAGGAGGAAAAAATATGGATGAAAAAATGGTTGATGCATTAAACAGTCAGTTGAATGCAGAGCTGTATTCTTCTTACCTATATTTATCAATGGGATCTTATTTTGAATCAGAGGATATGAGTGGATTTGCAAACTGGATGAGAGTACAAGCTCAAGAAGAACTAATGCATTCGATGAAGATATACGACTACATAATCCAGAGGGGTGATAGGGTAATACTTAATAGAATAGAATCTCCTCCAACAGAATGGGAATCTGCACTTGAAGCATTTGAACACGTATACTCACATGAACAGAAAGTTACAGGGCTGATAAATCAACTGGTAAATTTAGCAATTTCGTTGGGTGATCATGCAACTAACAACTTCTTGCAGTGGTTCGTTGCTGAACAAGTTGAAGAAGAAGAATCATCAAGTGGTGTGCTTAAAAAAGTTAAAATGGCAAATGATTCACTAAGTGGAATTTTGATGTTGGATAATGAGCTTGCACAGCGAGTTTTTAATCCTCCTGCACCTAAGGAATAAATTTTTTTATTTTTTATTTATTACATATTTTTTCAATTTTTTTTCCTTAATTTGAAAAGCCTCAAAAAAGTTTTTTAAAAGATTTTAAACCTTAAATTTCCATTTTTCGAAATTTTTAAATAAAAATAACAACAAACTATTAAATAATATAGTTAAAAAAATGGGGGTGTATTATGGGTGAAAAAGTTTACATCGTGAAGAAGATGAAAGAAGATGAAAGAGGAATGCCATTAATAGGAGATAAATTTCCTAAAATGGAAGTTCAAACTACTCAGGGTATGATGAAACTTCCAAAAGCATTTAAAGGAAAATGGTTTATACTTTTTAGTCATCCAGCCGATTTCACACCAGTCTGTACAACAGAATTTTTTGCTTTTCAGGAGAGATATCAGAAATTCAGAGACTTAAACTGTGAATTAATTGGATTGAGCATAGATCAAATATTCGCTCACCTTAAATGGATTGAATGGATCAAGGATAATCTTGGAGTTGAAATCGAGTTCCCAGTAATTGCAGATACAGGTCGAATCGCTAAAACCCTAGGATTAATTCACCCAGCAAAAGCAACCAACACAGTTAGAGCTNNATCCAGAAGGAATTATCCGGGCAATACTTTACTATCCACAGGAACTGGGACGTAATATTGACGAGATTTTAAGGATGGTCAAGGGATTCCATCAAATCGAGAAAAAACAAGTGGCAATACCAGCTAACTGGCCTGAAAATGATCTTATAGGTAAAGGACTTATATTACCACCAATACCTGATATAGAAGAAAGTAAAAAACGTTCTGATAAATATAAATGTTTCGATTGGTGGCTTTGCTACCGAAATTATTACAAATGGTAAATCTACATCTAAACATAAGGGAGGAAGATCATGGAAAAAAAATTTTACAAACTTCCTGAACTTACCTATGGATACAAAGATCTAGAACCTTACATGTCAGAGGAACAATTAAAACTGCATCACGATAAACATCATCAAGCATATGTAGATGGTGCTAATGCTCTACTGAAAAAATTCGATTCAAGGAATTCAGTAGAGTTTGATATAAAAGCAGATGCAAAGGAATTAACTTTCCATGTTGGAGGATATGTATTGCATAAATTCTTCTGGGAAAACCTTGGACCCGCAAGTAAAAATGGAGGAGAACCCACTGGAACCCTAGCAAAATACATAAAAAAGGATTTTGGAAGCTTTGAAAGATTTAAAAAAGAATTTACAAAGGCCGCTGCTAGTGTTGAAGGTTCAGGATGGGCAGTATTAACATTATGTAAGAAGACAGATAGAATATTTATAATGCAGATTGAAAAACATAATGTTAATGTAATTCCAGGCTTCAGAATAATGATGGTTCTAGATATGTGGGAACATGCATACTACCTGGACTATCAAAATAGAAGACCAGATTACATAGATGCATTCTGGAAACTGATTAATTGGGATGAAGTAAATAGGAAAATGGATGTTTGGCTGAGATCACCTTAAACCAAATTTCCCTAATTATTTTTTTAAGGAAATATTTAAAAAAAAGAAATAAATTATGGTCTTTTTGTTATTCTAAATCTTCTTTTAGCAGCACCACAAGATGGACAGAACCACATATCNNCTTAATTCTCATTTTATATTTTTATTTAGATAACGTTTAACCAAATTCTAGTTAATATATGTATTTTAGTTCATAAAAAATTTATTCAATTTCTATACAATAATTTACAAAATAATTTAAATGTAATTATTTTTCCAATTAGGCTTTTTTAATTTATAAACCATTTTTTTTTTTAGTTGTACAAATCTATAGTAATCTTTAACTAGATTTATTATTAAAATAAATTTGAT
>PMMY01000063.1:0-2577 GCA_003162655.1 Methanobacterium sp.
CCCCCTCTCTCCGCAAAAAGACGATATGAGTATCATTACAAATTAATTAATCATTTAAGTTCCTAACCATGAAAAAAATGTACAAAATGTTGTTGATATGCGGATTGGTCAGCATAGTTGTAGCAGGTTGTAAAACCAGGCCTGCAGCTCAGGTTGATAAATCAAATCCATTCTTTTCACCTTATAATACTCAATTCGATGTTCCGCCTTTTGAAAAGATAATGGCAAAACATTATATGCCTGCATTTTTAAAAGGAATGGCTGACGGCCGGATTGACATTGAAAAGATTGCGAACAGCAAAGAAGGACCTACATTTCAGAATACTGTTGAGACATTTGATAAGGCCGGACAGCTTTTAACCGATGTCTCTGCTGTCTTCTTCTGCCAGTCCTCTGCAAATACAAATGATTCGCTGCAGAAGGTCGAGGTGGAAGTTTCTCCGTTATTGTCATCATATCATGATGAGATCCNNAGGATTAAATATGTGTACGATAATAGTGCAGAATTAAAGCTTACTGCAGAACAGCAATTCCTGCTTGAAAATCTTTATAAAAGTTTTATCAGAAACGGTGCAAACCTGAACAAACAGGATCAGGATACGCTTAAAATACTGAACCAGAAGCTATCAGTTCTGACCGTTAAGTTCAGTCAGAATGTACTTGCAGAAACGAATAATTTCAAATTATATGTTAATAAAGAGGACCTCAAGGGTCTTCCTGAATCCGTGATAGCCACAGCAGCTGAAACAGCGAAAGAAGCTGGTCAGGAAGGAAAATGGGCTTTTACAACCCAGAGACCTAGTATCTTCCCTTTTATTCAGTATTCACCAAACAGGGATCTTCGTGAGAAACTATTTAATGCTTATACAAACAGAGGTAATAATGGCAATGAGTTTGACAATAACAAAATCCTGGCCGAAATAGTTAAGCTCAGGGCTGAGAGGGCAAAATTGCTGGGGTATAAAACACATGCTCATTATGTTCTTGAACCACGGATGGCAAAAGTACCGGAGAATGTATTTAAGCTTCTTGATAACGTTNNCTTGAACCTTCCGACTGGTGGTACTATGCAGAGAAACTCAGAAAAGAAAAATATAATCTCAATGACAGTGAACTCAGACCATATTTTAAACTTGAAAATGTAAGGGAAGGCCTGTTTACAGTTGCCAATAAATTATTCGGAATCACACTTGTCCCACTTACAGGAATGCCTTGTCCTCATCCTGATGCACAGGCCTATGAAGTAAAAGATGCTGACGGATCACACCTGGGTGTACTTTATATGGANNCTCAGTGTTGAAGAAGCAAGCACTATGTACCATGAGTTTGGTCATGCACTCGATGCCCTTTTCAATAAAAGCACCTACAATACGACTAATATTGCCTGGGACTTTGTGGAACTCCCTTCACAACTCATGGAACACTGGAGCACTGAACCTGAAGTTCTGAATATTTATGCCAGGAACTATAAAACAGGGGCACCTATACCTTCAGTTCTTGTTGAAAAAATAAAGAACAGCGGTTATTTTAATCAGGGNNAACATTGATATTCAGAGTTACGAGAAAGATTTCTTCAAAAAAATCGGACTAATACCTGAAATTGTTTCAAGATACAGAAGCACCTATTTTACACATATTGTAGGCGGTTATGATGCAGGTTATTACTGTTATACCTGGGCAGCTGTTCTTGACAACGACGCATTCGAAGCCTTTAAGGAAAAGGGAATCTTCGACCCTGCCGTAGCTGGTTCCTACAGGAAAAATATCCTCGAGAAAAATGGAACAATGGATGCAATGAAGATGTTCGTGAATTTCCGCGGACGTGAACCTATCATCGAACCTCTGCTTAAAAACAGAGGTCTGATGCAGGATGTATCCACTAAAAACTAGAAAGCATTACTTATATCATTCAGACTTACTCCCAGTATCTTGAGAGAGACTTCATTAAGTTTATTAATGTCTCCGGTAAGATGAATGGTGAACTGAACATGACTGAGACTTTCTCCCGGCTTAAGATCAGCAGCCGGTGAGGATGTCTCAAGTTCATAAAACGGACCCATCTGCGACCCGTCTTCAAGAGGCCCGTCATTATATGAATTGAGAGCATCGCCCGAAAACGGATCCTCCTGGATCTTCCATGATGAATTTACATACTCTTTTTTCCCATCCGGCAATTTGCAAATCAGCAGAGTAAGAATTTTATTGTCTGAATCATAACTACCCATGACGCCTGTTGCCCTTTGCGGAGGTATGCCAATTTTCCCGCGGCTCTTACCATCTGCCTTAAAGAAAATATGATCGCCTGCGACTTTCTGACGGTCAGCAGAAATTTTGCCAAAGTAATTGTCATTTACCCTTGGACCAATATTCTTGTCTTCACCAGGTTTAACCGGTATGGTAATGACAATTGCAGGGGAGGGATTAAACATGCCGAGCAACCAGATTGACAGAAGCCCAGTCTTCTTTTCCCATGCTTTGTCACCTTTATTAATTATTTTATTGTCAGAGCGGTAGGCAACATATTTAAGTCCGGAGACAATTATTGAAGTCTGGCTGACTATTTCTTTTTCAGAGAGA
>PMMY01000063.1:2593-3785 GCA_003162655.1 Methanobacterium sp.
CGAGCCATAAGCGTTCTTCTCCTCCGAAGGCATTGATGTGGGACATCAATTTGCCTGCTGCAATAAGATTTCTGTTTATCCATCCGAAGGAAAAGCCTGAGGCTCCCTCTGCCGTACTTGTCATTACCCTTGCCTGCCAGTCCGGTACCACTGTAATAGCTGAATTCGTATTTTTGAGTTCAATAATTTTCACGTGTTTCTTCAGGAAATCCCTGTTAAATCCGTATTGTTTTGTGCTGTCGGTAATCATGGTCGTTTCTTTTTTAGTGTTATTTTTTACCTTATTTATACCATTACATGATGTGAGTATTACAAAGGCAATAAGAATAAATTTAATGTGTTTCATATTTTAGTTATTTAGTCATTGAGATAAAACAGACTTATTTCGGGTATTGTTTCTTTTACCTGGAACATACCTTTTCCAGAAGGGTAATGCAGTAAGCGATGTGAACCAGAACAGATACCGTACCGGTTTCAATCCCATCGCGGAATGAAAGATCCGGTACAGAAAAGTTGTAACAATTATCATTCCACCAATTCCAATAATATTGGAAACTATTATCCACCACCAGATATCGGGTTGAACGTGAAATATATTTATGATGAGCAAGAACAATTGGGCATTTACAGCTGTGTAAATAATCCAGAAAATCAATGCCATTCCATGAGATGCNNGCACCTGTTCAGACACCTCATACAGCTTTCACAGGTCAGTTTCCAGTATGGCCGGTTTCCCACATACATTATAGAAGATGTCGGACATTCTTGTATACACAGGCCGCAATTATCACAATTGTTATTTGCGATAAACATCTTTGCAAGGAAAAATCGGCCTCCTATATAATAAGCAAGAGCCAGAGGGCTAACTATCATATCTACAGGCATGCTGTAAAGTCCCCGGTAAACTTTCTTCCCTATTAAGATCTTATTTGCAAAATTCCTTACAATCNNATGCAGGAAGCATGAGAGCAACACCGCTTAATCCGGGCATAAACAATTTATAGAGTTTCATTCCTGCACGAGTGTTTAAAAGGAACACCTCTCGGCCTAGTCCCGGTGGAAATCCTGCAATAAACCTGAGCATAATTGGAGCTGCATTAAACCCGTGGGTCGGGAACGCGAAACAGATTAATGGCTTATCTTCTAAAGCAGGCATCACTATATCTTCAAGCCTGTCAATACGCTGAACTAC
>PMMY01000136.1 GCA_003162655.1 Methanobacterium sp.
ATGTAATGATGTCTGGAGAGAAGTTAAAATCTGGCTTAATGATAAAGATAAAAAATTAGAACTTGAATCCACCTTAAAAGAATATAATAAAATCAATTCAATATAATTAATTTTTTTCTTTATATTTTATCTATTTCAATTAATTCATAAATATCTGTGCGCCTGTTTTTCATAAGTGGCAGTTCTTCACGCACGTTTTTTAGATAACGTATATCAATGGTTGCGTATATTATCTCTTCGCCATATCCTGCCTCTCCAATCACTTTACCCCAAGGATCAGCTATTATAGAATGTCCATATGCAACGTATGAAAGGTATTTATTACTAGCTGGTGACACAGCAGCCACATATGTCTGATTATCTATTGCCCTTGCACGTACAGTTGTTTTCCAGTGAGCTGGTCCAGTTGTCATGTTGAATGCTCCGGGTACTACCATCAAATCTGCATTTTTTAGGGCCATTAACCTGAAAAGCTCAGGAAACCTCATATCATAACATATTGCTACCCCAATTTTTATGGGATCTGTTGCAACTACAGTTAACCTATTTCCTGCGGTAATAGTTTCAGATTCTTTAAATTCTATATCTGGAATATCAACATCAAAAAGATGCATCTTCCTGTGAACATCGAGAATTTGACCCTTCTTGTCGAATATGAAACATGAATTGTAAATTTTTCCATCCAATAATTCGGGTATGGAACCTGCAATCAGGTAAACACCATGATTCTTAGCAGCATTTGAAACTACTTTAAGTGATTTACTATTGCCCCTGGATTCTGCGTAAGCCTTAAATTTGTTGGTGTCATATGGACAGTTGAACATTTCAGGCAAAATAATCATTTCTGCCCCTTCTTTTGCAGCTCGGTCAATCATTTCCTTTGCTTTATCTAAATTCAACTTCTTGTCATCCACTACTTTCATCTGGCATAACCCTATCCTGAAATTGTCTTTCATACTAATCCCTGTTATAACTGTATAAATTATAAATCTAATTATGTTTAATATGATTCTTAGAAAATTTATTAGAATTATATTTAAACTAATGAAAATTATAATCTTTATTTTTGGATTTTTGGGAAATATTAAGATATGATATTAAAGATTTTTGTTATTGAAAAATGAATGAGTTTTAATAATAATGTTATTGGCTTCAATTCCTGCTTTGGGTATGTTTGGAGGAGGTGAAGATTGGATTTTTTTAAAATCAGTCCATATTGATTTATAATTTTTTTTATAAGCAAATTTTAATTTTATTCCTTTGGAGTTCGATGTCTTTCTTCTCTATGTCTCGACGTAGTTTTTTTTCGAGCTTTGCATACTCTTTCTTTATTTGCCTTCATTTTGAGTTGCCTGTCTTTCTTCTCTATATCCATGAGAAGTTTCTCAAGCTTTCCGTACTCTATCTTCGCTTCACGACTACTAATCCTCACATCTATCTCGTCATGAGGGTATGCTTCTTTGTGTATTGGATTAGATGTGTACAATCCTATATTTTTTTGTTCTTTCTGATTTCTGAGTGATTCAAAGTTTGTTTGAGCTTTTTTGACCCCTTTCCACTGCATATATGTAAATAACATTCCTANNTTATCAATAGTACATTTTGTTCAATTGATATCAAATTGTCCAGAACATCTTGTCCTACGTCTGCAACATCTTTTCCAATGTTAAAAACATCTCTAATGTCCACAGTTTCGATTCCAATGATTTCTTTTCCTGTCAACATAATATCACGATTTAATTAATTATTTTCTTATACCCTGTACTCATAAAAAAATATTTGTCTGAATTAATAAATGTAATTTTTGAATAATAAATAGAATAATTTATTCTCAAACTTTTTATTATGTTAAAATAAAAAAATCATTTATAATCTCCTTAAAATCTATATAGGAGAATAATTAAGAATATTATCATGACAACTGAAGCAAATAAAAACCAACCTCTGCCATATAAAGTCGTTGTTGAGAGGGATAGATGTACTTCTTGTGGATCTTGTGAGGATTTATGTCCAGAATTATTTGAACTGGATGAAGGAGGTATCTCGCATATCATCGGATCTGAAAGGGTAGGAAATAATGATGAACTTGAAATGGAAGATGAAAAGTGCAGTCTTGATGCAGCAGAAAGCTGTCCTGTCATGATAATCCATGTATATGAGGATGGAGAGGATATGCTCTAAATATTTAATTTTATCAAAGATCTTTATTTATGTGAGTTAACAGGTGGATATATGTTTGAAGATGAATCTGAAGTATATAATTTATTTATAAGTCAGTTGAATCAAGATAGTGATGAATACCATAGGTTTATCGGAAAACTGGAAGCATCTCATGATTTTCAATGGAAAAATTATACCATTCCTGGTGAAACTGATGCAAAAAAGCTGAAAGAACAGATGAAACTTGTAAATGTAGTTGTAATATTATCTGGTCTCTATTCAAAGGATAAAAATTTAATCCAAAAAGAAATAGATATTGCAATCGAACTTGAAAAGCCTGTAGTAATTATCAGGCCTTATGGTATGGAAAATGTTCCTGGAAGTATTGAACAAGTTGCTACTGAAGTTGTTGGATGGAACACTCCATGTATTGTTGATTCGATACGTGAAAGTTCACAATCTGAAGATTTATGATGGCATAATCAGAATTATTTTTTTTCATAATTTTTTATAAATCTTGGGCAAAATTTATATTCAATGACTCTCATCTAAAATTCATGACAGACCATGATCTCAGCATGGAATCACTTCAAACTAAGCTAATTCAAAATCATTACATACCTGATAAAAGTACTGTTACCACCATTTTTCTAGCTTTTAAATTAAAAAAACCTGTTCTTGTAGAGGGTCCGCCTGGTGTGGGTAAAACTGAACTTTCAAAGGCTGTTAGTAGAGCCTTTGGCATGGATTTCTTCCGTGTACAATGCTATGAGGGGATAACCTTTGAACAGATTGTTGGGGAGTGGAATTATCAAAAACAGCTTCTCCATCTTGAAATGTCAAAGATAAAAGAAGTTGATCAGGATATATTCAACGAGGAATTCTTTATTAAAAGACCTCTACTACAGGGATTTATGAATAAAAATCCTTCAATTATTTTAATAGATGAAATTGACAAAGCAGATGAGGAAGTTGAAAGTTTCTTGCTACAAGCTCTCGGAGAAGGACAGATTACAGTAAATGATCTCGGAACCTTCGACCTGCAGAATGATTTAATGGTTATTATGACCTCAAATTCCCAGAGATCACTTTTAGATGAAACTAAGGACAGGTGCCTGTTCCTTTACATTGACTATCCCTCATTTGAAAGGGAGGTGGAAATTGTAAAATCCACTGTACCCAATGCTTCGTCTGCACTTGTTGAAAGTGTTGTTAAAATGATCCATAATCTTAGGGATATGAACCTGCTTAAAAAACCTTCTATAAGGGCAACAGTTGACTGGGTTAGAACTCTTATAGCCTTTGATGCTCAAGAACTGGACGAGGATACCTTCAAAAAAACTGTTTCTGTAGTTTTAAAAGGTGAATCAGATAAAAACAAGGTCTTGAAAAAATTTGTTAAATGAGAGATATTATCTAGTGAATTAAAATGGAAAAGATTGTAAAATTTTCAAGGCTTCTCCGGGAAAATAACATACCAGCCAGTTTGCGNNATTGCGGAGTACCCAAACTGCATATGAAACTTTAAAACTATTTAATCACGATGATGATCTTTTAAATGAAGCACTTGCATCAGTGTATGTTAAAAAACATGAACAACGAGCTAAATTTGACAAGGTTTTCAAAACTGTTTTTGGAGGTGTTGGTGAAGATGATAGTCAATCTGATGGATCTTCCGATTCCCCAAGTTCAAAAGGCGGTAAAAATAGGAAATTTTTAAGTGGCTATAATTATTCCTTTAAGATCATTAATCCTTCAAAATTTAAAGTTCAACCATCTGAACAGGATATAACTGATTACAGACCACCCCTTAACGATTATATTGACAGAGGTAAGGATGAATCAGAACTGCTCCAAAAGGATATTAAACTCCTTACATCGTTAGAACCAGAACTTTTAGAACTCTGTCAGAAGCTTGGTAAGAAAATCGCCAATAAAAGAGTTAGAAGACGTAAACAATCCAGAAATATGAGGCCGGACATTCGTAAAACACTAAGAAAAAACCTTAAATATGGAAATACCCTCCTAGAAATTGTTAAAACAAAACCAAGGATTAAAAAAAGCAATCATTTCTTCTTAAATGATGTAAGCGGATCTTGTGACTGGGTAAGTAACTGGTTTTTTATGATGGTTTACGCAGCACAAAACTCGTTTAAAAAGGCCAAAACTTTTGAATTCGATAATAAAACAGTTGAAACTACATCTGCCCTTGGAGAACCAAACCTTTTAGATGCTTTTATTAAGGTGAGGGATATAAGACAGAAAAATCAGATGATACATGGAACATCTAATATGCACAGGGCATTTGAAAGTT
>PMMY01000107.1 GCA_003162655.1 Methanobacterium sp.
TTTATCATTTCAGCTAATGTGGGTTCTTTGTAACCTTCCATGGGGATTCCAGGTTTTGGTTTGAAGTTCTGGATAATTATCTCCTGTATATGTCCATATTTATCTTGAATTCTCCTTAATTCAAGGAGGGATTCGGCACGTTCAGCAACTGTCTCGCCTATCCCAATTAGAAGTCCGGTTGTAAATGGTATCTTCAGTTTACCTGCATTTTCAATTGTTGCAATTCTGAGTTCAGGGTCTTTTCCAGGACTTTTTTTATGTGCAATTGTTTCCATCATCCTATGGCTGCTTGTTTCAAGCATCAAACCCATTGAGGCATTCACTTCCCTAAGCTTTTTGAGTTCATATTTTTTAAGTATTCCTGGATTGCTGTGGGGTAAGAGTCCTGATTTTTCAAGGGTTTCACTGCAGAGGAAGTAAAGATATTCTAGCATGTTCGCAAATCCAAGATCCTCTAATGAAGATATTACAATGTCTGTTCTGTCAGCCTGTTCACCAAAAGTGAAAAGAGCTTCTTTACAGCTGAATGAATCTGCCTCTTTTATAATACTCATAACATTATCTGGTTTCATGAGTATTTGGGCATCTGATGAATTTGGATCCTTTCTGAAAGTGCAGTATCCGCATTCGTTTCTGCATATATCAGTTAAGGGTAGAAAAACATTTTTTGAATATGTTATAATGTTTTTGTTTCTTATAGAATTGATTTCAGACATTAAAGATAATATTTCCCCAGATTTTCCATTTAGAAGGGATATAATATCTTCATTATACAGAAAAGCCATTTTTTCACATTAATAATTTTTTTTAAAATCGTTGTTGATAAATTCTCCAAGTTTTCCTGATTTATCAAGCTTCTGAATTGGATACAACCAGTTCAACAAAGAGTGGACCAATACCACTTTTATCTTTCCATAGTACCAAAAAAATTGCTATTTGACCTATGGTACCAAGACCATAATCTGTGTGACAATTCATTGATTCAAAGGATTCCTTAAGTCTATATATCCCGTATACGTCAGTTTCACCAGGTATTTCCACTGTTGCCCTTATATTTTCATCCATTATTCCTATCACATTAGTGGCCTCCTCAGAGAATACGTCCATTCTCCTGGCTCCAATTACTTTCATAATTTCTGAAATTGTGATTGAAAGCTCTTCTGGATCTATTTTTTTCTTTGACATTCCTCTGACTATTAAGATCTGAGGGGTGTCGATGGCGGGTTTTGATCCATGGAATGCATCAAGTTCCCCCATTATTTTCCCGGCAATCTCATGTGTAGGCATCAATTTAATTGTCCTCCAGCACTATTTATCTCTCTTTTCAATTCGCCCATTGTTGCAACCTTTTCGGCAAAGGCATTGTGTCTGTGAATACTTTCCTCGTTGATCTGCCTCACTGTAACAAGGGCATCATCGGGCAGATGTGAGAATTCATGAACAATCTTTTGAATCATATTCCTTACACAGTCCTCTACGAACATTGGATTTTTATGAGCGTGTACAACGACGGCATTTTCATCACTCCTTTTCAGAAGTTCACATACAGGTGAGCTCATTGAATTTTCTATTATTCTTATTAGGTCTTCTGCTCGGATTACCAGGTTTTCTGGAACTTCCATCATTATCATTCCACGTCCTCTCTGATTGTGTGATGCGAATGATACAGTATTTAATACTTTTTGAGTTGTTTCTTCATCTAAAAATTCTAAAAGGTCAATTTTTGCCGATTCTTTGGTTGATTCCTGTGCACAGGGGCAGACTGTCATCCCAACTACTTCTGCACCGATCATCTTTCTTATAACTATCCCATTATCATTTCTGATTCCTATTGCATCGGCCATGATATTGGTCATTTCTTGTGTTTTTATGTGAGTAACTGGTGATCTTTTCATGATCATGTAATCACTCTTCATACTGACCTCAACTCTCTTAGCATATTTATGTTTTTTAAGCAGTAAACTTGCGATTTTGGCGCATAATGATTCTATTTCAACTGTTGTTCCTTCAATTGCTCCTTCAAGGACCTCACTTATAGCTTCGGGGTTTCTTGACATATGGATGCCCCTTTGTGTGCTAGGAAGATCAACAAATGCATTGAAGGTTGGTAAGAGTACTATCGGTCTCTTTCCGTCTCTTTCAATTTTTAAAAGTTTTTTAACTCCTTTAACTCCAACTCTAGTAAGGTGCACAGGAATGGTTGGTATATTGTCCTGGGTATCTGGGAAACATTTATCCAATTTTTTCACCCCTAAGTTCATAATTTGAATTTTATTGAATTAATGGATCGAAATTCATTTAATTTTTTTTAATTTAATTGATCAAAACGACTAATGAATAGGATTTATCTCAACTATATTAACTTTTTTTTATTTTTATTTGATTTACTATAAAAAGAAAAAAATGTCATGATACTATTGCAATGAATTCACCAACAGTAATGTCCTTTAAATTATCTTTAGTTATAATTTGAGCATTGTAAAGCTTTTCTGCACGTTTTCCAAGTACTTTACCAGGTTTATCATTTTCAACTAGAACAATTATGTTTTTCAGATTGAATTGTTCCATTTTACGTTCTATATCGTTTTTAACATGTTTGATTTTCTTTTTAATGCTTAATAATGCTGCATCAGGTATTTCAGGGTTTAAAATTTTCATGTCTTCATGATCCAAAGGTACTCCTGCAACTACAATCCTCTGTGGGTCGACACCAAGTTTGGTAATTGTTTTTTTAAAACTATTTTTAGTTGTTAAAATCAATAACTCCTTTGAATATTCATTTATATCTTCTTCTGAATCGTATTTGGTGATAACTCCAAAATCAGAAAGAATTTCGTCTATTTCATTTCTTGCAGCAAGGATCTTGTCAACAAATAAATCAGCGTTAGCTTGGTCAAGTTTATGAGTTGGCCTGCTTGTGTATATAAATTCTTCAGCTTCAAAGACAAGGTTCATGACATTTTCAAATACTAAAACATTTATATAGCCTTCTTTTGGAGGTTTTAGCTTTTCTTCATTTGTTTTAGATGTGGCAGCATCCTTGAGAAGGGACTGTGCTTGTTTAATCCTGAATTTTTCCATAAAATCACCTCAAAATTCATAAAATGATGAAAAAACATCTTGGATATTCTTAAATATTTTTTTTGTTTCATCTGAAACATTTAGTTCCATAATGTGATTTTTATAAACTTCATCATAATAGATAGGTAGTTTATTCCTCAATACATTAATCATTTTCATGTTGCACCTTGATAGTGCAGAAAGATTGTAGCCTCCTTCAAATATCAGAACCATTTTATTCGAAATTTCCATCATTTTTGACATTATCCAAGGGTAGAATTCATCATCGAGACACAATCTGGATAGTGGGTCATCTTTGTGCCCGTCAAATCCAACTTCAATAAAGTGGAATTCGGCACTAAAATCATGGGCAACTGGTTCTAAAAGTCTTTCTAGGATGTACATATAATCTTCACTCGTAGATCCGGGCGGCATAGGAATATTAATGTTGTATCCTTCTCCCTCTGAGTTGCCAATTTCTTCAATAAATCCTGAACCTGGAAATATGGTTCTAGGATCTTGGTGTATTGATATATAAAGGACATTAGGATCGTTTAGATAAATTTCAGCAGTTCCATTTCCATAGTGGGCGTCGAAATCAAAAATCATGAATTTCTTTATTCCATGGAACTCTCTGAGGTATTCTATGGCTACTGCAAGGTTGTTGAATAAACAGAAACCCATGGCTTTTTCCTTGGTTGCATGGTGTCCTGGAGGTCTAGCAAGTGAATATGCATAATTGTATCCATCTAAAACAAGTTTTGAAGCTGTAATGGCCCCTCCTGCTGCAAGTTTTGCGATTTTGTAACTTTCTTGTGAAACCACAGTATCGAAGTCAAGGTAGCCCCCACCGGAACCACAGAATGTTTTTAAATAATCAACATAAGATTCTTGATGGACTCTTAAAATATCCTCACGGGAAGCCATTTCAGGTTTTATTACATCAATATTCCCGTTAAGTTTAGGATATTCATCATAAAAACTGTTTATTTCTTTGAAATTTAAAATTCTTTCCTTTTCCAAGGAATCCATTATAACTCTAATTCTTTCCTTGTTTTCAGGATGAGCTCCTGTATTGTGTTTCTCATAATCCTTGGAGTGAACGAGTGCCATCATATGAATTCTTCTTAATTAATTAAATATTTTTAAAGTCATTTTAAATCAAATTAATATTTTAAGCTAGCCGATGTTGATATGACTTTTAAATTTCTTTGTTAATATTTCTTTAGAGAATAGTATATAATTATGAGCGAATATTTTTATTGGCAAATTAACTAAAAAAAATTTATAAATGTATTATAGAGTTTTGAAATCAATTAAGAATGAAATTATATAATATTTTATACTACTGGTTCTTAAGGGATTAAAATTTATAGCATCTTACTAGATCCAAGATCTTCCTTAAGAATATTCAGGACTGTCTGGGTATAAGTTCTTTGAACATCAGTCTCTTTAAGTAGACTTTTAACAAATTCATCTAGTTCTGACGTGTCTTTGAATCGTGCAACGATTATGGCATCGAATTCTCCAGTTACATCGTACATACATAGCACATTTTTGTGATAGGATGTTTTATCTTCCCAATTTTTTAAAACCCCGCCCTTAACTCGAACTCCTATGATTGTGGTGAAGTTATATCCGAGTTTTCCATGGTCAATTACAGGTGCGAACTTTTTAATAACACCGGATTTCATCAGTTTTTCTATTCTGTTGTGTACAGTACCGATTGAAATGTCTAGTTTACGTGATATTTTCCTGTAAGACATTCTACCATCTTCATTGAATAGGTTGAGAATATTTTTATCTGTTTCATCTATCTTGACAGTATGCTGTTTTTCGTCATTATTTTTCATACATTTCACCATTAACTGAACATTGTTTATAATTAAAAAATTATACTATAAATAATTATACATTATACCTCAATATTTGCAAATAATTTAGATATTAAAGATTTAAACATATACATAAATCGTATAAGATTATAACAAAGTTAGGATCTCATAGTTCATTCCATTATATGGATATGAATCAATCTGATAAGGATTCAACTTCTTGAAGAAGTTATAATTGACCTTTTCNNGGTTATTCCATATTGTATACTGCATCTTTGTTCATTATTACCTCAATAAGAAGATGGATAAGATCGACTATTTAATATTTATTATTATATTTGACATTACACAACACCAATTAAAATATATTCATTGATTCTTCGTTTAGTTTTGAATTATCTCACTAAATGGCAATATAAATTCAAAAAATTCAATGATTTTATCATTACGGNNAAGAAGTTATAATTGACCTTTTCGTGAGATAAAAGTTATGAACTTACTAAATATTTTATTTGAATGTTCTTTGAGAAAAAAGCAAGTTAAAAGTTATGGATCGAATATCCAGAGGAATAATTCGGTTATTCCATATTNNATTAAGTTGGATATTAACTTCAATGCATCAATTAAAATATATTCACTGATTTTCCTTAGTTTATGAATTATCTTAACTGATAAATCTCATTATAAATTCAAATGATTTTATCATTACGGAACGTATTCTTCCGCAAATGCCGAAGAGTACAACCATGCTATTGCTCTGGCATAGAACAGATAGAAGTATGGATAGACTATAAATATGAGAATTATCCATCCGAGTATTGGGATTATCCCAATGATACTTACAACGAACCCTATAGCAATTCCTACCATTATTACTACGATATACCATATTATAAGGTCAACCCAACCAATCTGTGATATAATAGAAAATATTTCGTCGAATCTGAAGGCTGCACCAAGTTCTCCATTGTAATAGGCCATATTTCCGATT
>PMMY01000254.1:0-166 GCA_003162655.1 Methanobacterium sp.
CAATAAAAAATATGAATATATTTAATTTTAAAGATTAAATAATAAATATCGTTATTTTAAATAATATTTAGGTTGGGAGTAGCTCTTTTTAGATGATATAATCTATTGATTATGAACTAACTTAGTAGAATTAAAGAATTATGAATTAGTGGAATAGATAAAGTTC
>PMMY01000254.1:248-7447 GCA_003162655.1 Methanobacterium sp.
ACTACAGCTAATACATAGTTCATTACTGGTTTGTTTCCAATGTATACGACATTTTCCTCTGACATCACTTAAACCTCCAAGAATCCATTACTTGTATATTATTTTTATTAATGTAATATATCCAATTATCCATTTAGATTGGATCATAAACCATTTTATTAACATGTAAAAAATCGGATACAAATTAACATAATTTCAAGTATTGATCCCTAAAAATGCTAAACCAGCCTTAATTCCACTCAATCCCAATATTATTATGAGAATGAAGTAAATAACTGTTATGGTTGCCATAGAATAACCTGCCAAAATCATATATCCATCCCTTTCTATCGAACCAAGAGCTAAAAATAGAATGCTGTATGCAGGCAAAAAATCGGTTAAAGGGACTGGTAATGGGAGCATTAATAGAAAAGAACTTAAAATCATGACCATACTATTAAAATAATCAATTAATGGTCTGTCAGCCAGTACTTTTAATCTGGGTTTGGTAAACTTATCTAAAGCTGTTAAAATACGACTCATCCCATTTAGAATCTTCAACATATTACTTTGGGATATCCTGTAATCCATGATAGTTTTTGGAATAAAAGGATGTCTCTTTAAAATTATTCCAATATTAATCAATAAAATTGCTAAACCGAATGGTAAACTACTTCCAGGGAAAGACACTGGTAAAAGGAAGGGAGCTACAAGTATTATGCATGATAATAGACCTCCTTGTTCCCCTATAAGATCCAAAAAATCTTCAAATGTTATACCATCAACAGGTATTTGTAAAGATATCCTTGAAACAGTGTCCGATGCCCTCTCTTTATTAGAATCTCTCAAATGAATTGCAACCTTATATTTTTTATTAATGATTTAAAAGAATTTCTAATCCTCTGTAAAAATAATCTTATTAAATTTTCGCAGTTTTAATTTAATGTTTAGCTACTTTAATATATCTGATGGATTAAAGATGTCTTGTTACAATTTTAGAATATTTTTAATGAAAGTTCAACTTATATATACATGTGTTTGGAAGTATTGTTTGAAATTATTTTATGGTGTTTCAGATGCGAGAAGGGGAGAGAATAGCAGGTGGAATGTCTTACAGAACCCCTGAACGGAATAGATACCACAGTTATAATGGAGTACTTGGAAGGTACTAATGAAAACTCCTCTAAGGNNCTATAAAATGGCTTAACAGACTAAAAGATAATATAATTAGTGTCACTAATAAATCCGAACTTTTAGAACTTCATCAATACAAAAAAATGGCACGCAGTTAAATTAATACCCTCCGCTGCCGAGGCATTACTATATCCTCATTAATTAATCGAAAAATAGCTTATATTAGTGATACCAAAGAATTTCCCGATAAAATGCTACTTGAAAGTGCTAGAATACATAATAAAAAAGCAAAATCAATTTTCATTAAGCTATTAAATTTATCAGAACAATCAAATTTTAAAGAAGCTGAAAGGTTGCGTATTGAAGGATATAAAGAGTGTGTAATTGCAGATAAAATAATAAAAAAATAGATATTAAATACCCTCATCCCTAACTGAATTTTGTATCCGTTTTTCCCTATTTTTTAATCTTATTACCTACATTGAAAGCTTTACCAATCTTTTTACCTACACCGTAGTATGCAATTGCTGCAGGGTCGAATATGAATGGTTTAATTTTAGTTATATCGGGTATTCCGTTGGAATCAACTGCATTATCATCCACCTTAACATCCATTATTTCACCGGTTACTTGGATGTGCATTCCTAAATCCACTTCATGAACCAGTTTACACTCGAGTATAAGTGGAAATTCCTCAATAAATGGTGCATCAACAATTTCCGATTTTACAGGGGTCAGACCACTCTCTGAAAATTTGTCACTGTCCCTGCCCGAAACAATTCCAAAGTAATCTGCCTCAATTACATAATGTTCTGAGGGAATATTGATTGTGAATGCCTTCCTTTCCAAAATATTTTCCAAAGTGTATCTCTGCTTTTGAAGAGAAATAGAAACACATGGTGGTCGTGAACAAGAGATTCCTCCCCATGCAGCTGCCATAGCATCTGGTATTCCACTCTTATCATATGTGCCCACAATAAAAACAGGGGTGAGGTAAACAATAGTTTTTGCTCCAATAGATTTTTTCATATATCTTCCTCCATTAACTGTTAAAACTTAATAAATATTAAATTATTATAACCAAATTGTGGCTTTTTTAGTGTCAGGACGTGGCTTAGGAGGTGTTTCTGATGAAGGATAGCCAATTGCACATCCATTAATACCATACTTTCCAACAGGTATGTCTAAAAGTTTCATGAACTCCTCCTCTTCTGCCATTTGAGATGTTAATGAAACCAGATGGAATCCAAGTTCCAGGGCTGTTGCTTTAAGCCACATATTCTCAAGACAATGAGCTATAGACTCCTGTTCAACTGGAGGAACTCCTCTTAACTCTGCAACAATAATAAAATATGGTGCTGTTCNNCCTACTCCTAGAACACCATTATCAACTATCATCTGAAGTTTCTCCATGAATGGCTGAACTCTTCTCTTCAGGAACTGTTTTTCAGATATCATATTTTTAAAATGATTCAGACCTTCCTCTGCTTTTTTACCCATGAGATCTCCAGCGATCTCCATACTTTTTGTACCGTTTTCAAAAACAAAGAAACGTCTAAATTCTTCATTTTCTCCAACAGCTTGTGCAGCGTATGGTGCCATCATTCCAGCATCTAATATATCTTCAATATTTCCTTTTAAAGGAAATTCATCCTTGAAGAATCTTACGGACCTTCGAGATTTTATGATTTCATCGAATACATTATTACAGTCATTATCTTTATTGATGGTCATTGAAACCTCCAAATTTCTATGATACAAAATTGTTTGTTAAAATTTTCTTTAATTAAGGTTTGTAATTTATTTTAATTATTATTAGCTATCAGTAAAGATCTAAATTAGAGAACCTAATATACTTTAAAATTTACATGAAACATTAATTTTATTAAAATGGATTATTATTCTTTTAACGAAAATGAAAGTGGAATTGAAAATGGAAGAAAAAAATTCTNNGGATATTTTAGATAAGGAGCTGATAATCGCCCTCGGATGCACTGAACCAATTGCAATAGCATTTGTTGCAGCTTGCAAGAATGCATGTTAGGGGAAATAATGTTATGAAAGTAAAGTAAATGCATCTTGTAATTTATTAAAAATGCTATGTCAGTTTGCATTCCTGGAACTAGTAGTTGTGGCATAAACCTCGCTGCAGCATTAGGGTAATTACAGAAAATCCGGAAAAAAACTCGAATTACTGGCAGACCTGAAACCAGAAGAATTGGAAAATGCCATAGAGATGGTAAGAATGAAGTTAATCACGTTTCAACTGTCAGATTCATCCAAAAAGTTTTATATCGAAGTATTTATTGAAACTGAGATATCAACTTCTAGAGTAAACTGTCTCTTATAGAATAATTTTCATGAAATACCCACCCAAAGCAAGCAATAGACCATAATTCTAGATAAAACAGATTATGTTTTTGGCTTTGATTTTTTGTAAAGTCTATAAAATTTGACTGTGATGTAAGTGATCATTATTAATATGCCTACCAAAGCAGCTATTACTCCAATACTCATTAAACACCTTCCTTAATTAAAATTAATTTTATATTTTTATTATAGATAATAACCATTAAAGTACTTAGTAACTTAGGAGTTAAAATGAGAAAACTTATTTGGTGGGTACAAGATCACCAAAGAATAAACCATTAAGAACCTTTGAGTTCATCCTGAGAACTGTCCCAAGAATCCTTTAACTGTCTCCTCAACAGACTTGATCTCATCAACATTAGGTACATCAGTGTTAAATGGGTACTCACCTTTAGGGAATAATTCAAGAACAATCAATCCATTTTCAGTTACAACAGATTGGAAACGTTTAAAATCACCTTCAGGTATTTGATCAATTATTCCAACCAATTTTTCTTCATTTTTTTTGTCTAAGCCTTTAATTAAAAATTTTATGAAATGTCTCTCAGATTCAAGGGAATATCCATATTCTAAAACATTTACTTCAAACATATAATCACCGATTTATTTATTATCAGAAAAGTATTTAAGAGTATTTCCAAATTGATTATTAAGAAAGTTGGTAAGAGGAATATAATTTTCATAAAAAATTTTAGTATTAATTGCATTCGATTACAGTTCAAAGATAATTCGCTTACAGATTAAAAAAAACTTCATAATGGGCTGTAATTTGAGAACCAATAAAATTTGATAATTTCTGATAGATCGATAAGTATATTCTTATTGGGTATAAACTATCTTATTGGTTTTAAAATCCTTAAATTTTGTTTGGTGATGCCCATGAAGAAAATACTGTGGTGGCTTATTGCTGGTACAAAAGGCGGTATTAACAGGGCTCGAATAATAAATATACTTCAACAAAGGCCTTATAACGCCCACAAACTGGCTGAAAAATTAGAACTAGATTATAAAACAGTAAGGCATCATATCAAAGTTTTAGAAGATAATAATATCATTACTGCATCTGGAGAAAAATATGGGACAATGTACTTTCTTTCATCCCCCATGGAAGAAAATTACGAGCTTTTCCAACAAATATGGCATGAAATTAAGGAAGATTAACAGGTGATCGTGTGGTTGAAGAATTAGTTCCTGGAAATGGAAGTTTTGGAAATGGATCAGGGCAGCCCCCATTAGATGATCCCAACTTGGCTATAATCGCGGCCATTGTATGTGCAGCTAACATTGGACTACTCCTAATACTGCTCTTTACATATGTTGCTAGTTACAGGAAGCTTAAATCCCAGTTCTCTTTGGGTTTGGTCATATTTGCAACACTCTTGATAGTACAAAACATCATGTTCATGTTCTTCTTACTGGTAAGAGAAGGATTCCACGGTCCGGGAATGGGATTCCCAGTACTAAGTTTGAGTATCGTAGAGTTCGGTGCCCTTTTAGTTCTTTTGAAGACCACTTGGATTTGAAGTATAAAATATAAAGTGCAGATAATCCTATCCTTCTGAATCCTATATTTTATTTACTGTCTAGATTAAGCTCTATATTATTTTTAGGATAGTAAAGATTTTAAAGTAAATTAAGATTTATTCAAAATTTTACGCCGGGACTGGGATTTGAACCCAGGACGAGCAGATGCTCAACAGGATTTCGAATCCTGCGCCTTACCTGACTAGACTATCCCGGCAATTAAATTTGATTATTTCATTTATTCTATGTAAATGTTATTGAAATATAATTATTTGTTTTACATTATCATAAAAATTCAATATAATTTTTTAGAAAAAATTCAACTAATATGAAAGTCATATTTAATTTTGTTAAAGGTAATTTGGAGATGAATACAATGCAAATCGATTTCAGCATGGAAAACATTAAAAAATGCCTTTGTATGAAATGTGCTGTCCAAATTGAAAGCAAATGCGTAAAAGATAAGGAAAAAATTATGCTTTTAATAAAAAATCAGGACCTTGACAGTCCGATGATGATGGGACCAGATAGGGTGCCTGGACTTTACTGCTCTACTGGTAAAGCCGTATGTAAAGATATAGACACAAAAAAAGTGTGTAAATGTATTGAATGCCCAATTTGGAATGAAAAATCGCTTGAAAAATGCACACCAAGCAGATATTTCTGTAAAAATGGAAAGGCTAATTGATGCATATGATGATCTACTAGAAAAAAAGCTCTCAGAATTCATACGATTAAAAATTATATAGGTGGATAAATGGGGATAGCAAAATTTAACGTTGAATACAAAAAAATATTGGACTCATTTTTGCTTAAAACACCGGGTGTAGTATCTGGCAAGATGTTCGGTTATCCAGCTTATTATATTAATAAGAAACTATTTGCTTGTCTATATGAGAATGGAGTTGGTATCAAAATTCCCGAAGATAAAGCAAATGAGCTTATAGGTAAAAAAGGGATAGTTCACTTTCAACCTTTGGGAAGAGCAAAGATGAGAGAGTGGATTCAAATAAATAGGGAAAGATCAGAAGATTATTTGAAAGATCAAGAAATATTTGATTTTTCAATAAAATTTGTATCCTCACTGGCAAGTAAAAAGAATTGAATTGTGTTATATTGAAGTTTGTATCTCAAATGTGGAATACTTTATAAATTTTGGTTAGTCCTTGAATGAGGAATTAACTTTTTTTCTGGTTTAATTGATTGGCCATGATATCTTTAGAATAAATTCCAAGATATCGCTTTAAGGGTGATTATTGATTCTTTTAATTTCAACTAAATATCTCATTTCTTCTGAAGAAACCTGGTACTGCCGGGTTGTTGTACTGTTCAACGATAAAGTTGGATTTGAGTTTAAAATTATTTTTCTCAAGCCATTTCCCCATTTCTTCCATCTTTTCCCATGCTAACTTCTTTTTAACACGTCCTGAAAATCTCAGCACTGCAGTTTTCTGATTTTTAACTTCTTTGAATTTAATTCTTGCGTCGTCCGGCTCAGGAAGAGTTTTTAATGTATATTTTGACGGCATAGTAAAAGATATTCTGTGGATTTTTTCCCCAGATGCTTCCTCTGTCACAGGAGCAGCCATAGGGATCCTTTCAGAGCCTTGTATTTTCTCTTCAGATACTGAGTGGTCATGGGGATACTTTTAAGCTTCTTATTACCCCCGAAAATGTATTTAGCAAGTATTGAAAATCCTATATTAACAGCACTATCGTAGTCCGATTCCACATCAACTTGGGCCAATATATAATCGGGATATCTTCTAATTTCGAAATGATCTTCCTTCATTTCCAATGTATATGTCGGGCTTTCTGTCATGATAACGTCTCTAATAATAGTATGGTTATGACAAAATATAAACTATGTTAAAAATATGTAAAATTTAGTATTCGCAATTAATATCATGATTTCATCTAAAAGAAAAATTAGTTTATTTAATGTTTTTGATTTAATTTTCGATCATAATATTTTTATGCAATCCATTGAAACTTTATCTTGAGTCTGAAAGGAGGCGGTTATTATTTAATGAAACCTTTCTAAAACTCTTTTACGGGGGATTAAAGTATAACTTAATATAACCCCGTAAAATATTTTTTTTATAAATTTCAATTGGATTAATATCTGAAATTCTTCAAAACTTAATGTTTAAATACAATTCAAGCAAAATCATTGAATAGAAATAATGATC
>PMMY01000180.1 GCA_003162655.1 Methanobacterium sp.
TCATCTCAATCTCTTCCCTGGCAATAAAATCTTCCATCCGGCATTGAGCATCTTCACTCCCGAATGGATAATATTTCTCCTCATAGTAAGTTGTAATAAACATTTCACCATTCTTTAATTCAACATCACCTTCAACATTTCCCTGAAGTCTCTCCTCTTCTTCTGGTTCTAGTCCAGTCACCTTGTAAACAACGTAATATTTCTTTGCATCTGAACTGTAATCGAATATTTCAACTTTCATGTGGGTCCTCCAAAAAAATAATTTATTGTAAACACTTTTGTTTATCCCACAACTAATATTTTTTTATACACAGTCAAGGGTGAAATCCATTTCATCACCAATTTCAAGTTTGTAGTTGTTAATTGAACCTTCTTTCAGTTCTATAACGTATTTTGCAGGAGATTTAGGAGTGTAAGTATTCCAAGGTTTTATGGAAACCATATCAACAACCTTCTTATCATAATCAAGAAAGATGATATCAAGTGGAAATCTCATGAAGAACATGTGAATGGCTGAACCTCGCCTGCTCCTGCTACTTGGAAGTTTTAGTATCAGACCCTTTTCAGGATCCTTCCTGAACATCAAACCCATGAACCTTGACATGAAGCTGTCTGCAAAATCGAGTTGGCCAAAATTGGTTCCCTTGCTTTTGTTTAGTAGAACTACATAACTCATTTATCTACACCTAAACATATTTTAGCGAGTCTAATATTTATAATTTAGAAGAAATAGAATTATTTGCTTTTTCAAGAATTTTTAAAACTTGATAAATAGAATATTTATCTAATTATTTCTGACAATAATTTCTAATGATGCCAATGCCCCAATAATGGTTTAAAGTACATTACCTGAAACCCATAATTTCCTTATGTTCTAAACTTTAAACGCTTTTTCCGCTGCTTTTTGGTCACCACAAATACTTTAACAAATATTGTCCAACCTATTTAGTATTAAAATTGAAATCTTGCCTTACACTAATAACTAAGAGAAACTGAATCATCGTACAAGGTTAAAAAAATTTTAGAATAATTAAGTGTTTCAAAATTAGTAAACAATTCTTTTTTGAAATAGGAGGGTAAGGACGAACAAATATTCAATCATTTTTTTTGGGAATATTACTGAAATGTGTCTGTATCACGAATAGTGTCCTGCCCTTATTTTTTTTATGCGCAGAAGTTCTATATGAAGTTGATTATTACTATTTTGAAATATTGCGATTATATGCCTTTTTTTATAATCTTTTATGGGAGTAATTAAAAAAATAGATGTCTATATCCTCTTCATTATTAAACTTTTAAATATTATTATTAATTATTAAAATTAAAAGATTTCTCATCTATTAAAGCGTCAATGCTTTTAATAGATCAATTACTAATTAAAATTTAATTAAAGAATCAGAACACGATTCATTTAATGTTTTTTTCTTTAAAATTAATAAAATTACAAGGATCTGATAATTTTTTCATAAAAATTCATTACCTTTTCCAATTCACTAGATGAATTCTTGGATATTTTATCATTATTTGAAGTTTTAAACATAGCTTGTGGACATATCCAATCACTATTAAATATTTCCTTGGACAACTCTTCAGCATCCCTTCTTATCTCTCCTTTATTCTTATCATTAATTAATATCTTACCATCCTTTCCATGATAATAATAAACTCCAGGAGTGTGACCACGACTAATCATTCCTCTCATGATATCATCTTCGATTGTTTAATTCGAATTTTTTTTTAATTTTAAATTCTTTATACTAATCATGAATTCTTCATACTTTGTAGATATTTCATTAAGATATTCATGGAATGTTTAAGTATTATTATTAGTACCATATAATCTTTTATATGTTCATAATCATCTAAAATTCCTATCCAACACTATATACGAAATGTTTTTACTTTCAAGTCTGATAACTGAGATGATCATGACACTATAATATCAAAAATTATAACGTGAAATAATAATATAAAAATACTGTAAAAAAAATATAATTATGAACTCTTTATTGATTGTACTTCCATACAATCACCATTATACTGATAAAATTCCTAAAATGTTTGCTATGTTCTTGATTCACAAATAAAAACGCAACAAAACCATGACGAGCTCCCAGAGTACAATATAATAGGTTTAGCTTAGGAATATATAGTGGAAAACACCATGAAGTTGAACTTGTTGATTAGTTACCGCAAGTACAAACAAGAAAGCATTCATTTTCTCAACACTGAAGTCCCATTTATCTTATTTGATAAAGAAAAGTTCAGAAAATATAATATAAAAATCACTCATCCCTTAGGGAAAAATTGCAATTAAAAGATTGTACGATTATTGATGAATTTAATTGTGCAGGTTCAATACCAATAATTTCTTAAATTATTTGGGGGACTAAATAAAGGTAAACCAGATAATAAAGACCTAAAACGTGCAGAAGAGTTTGCTAATAACTTAACCTGAACATGAACCATTCATAGCTGTTTTAAAAAAATATTATTTAAACTTTCTCTAAGATCATGCGGAAATCTTTCACAGAGGGATCATTTTTTATATCAGTTGTTTCAAATGGCATACATTAAACATCATCCAGAGTTTATGTTAATTTTTTATCGATACAACTCAATAAGCATTCAAGATCATTTACATGACTCATAGGAGATAGTTTTAATTCACTTATAATATTCATATGGAGGTTATTTATGAGGAACATCATTGTTAAAGAGCTTATTCAAAAGCCTATTGAAGAACAGGAAGTTGAAATTGTTGAGAGAAAAGGCATAGGTCATCCTGACAGTATAAGTGATGGAATTGCTGAGTCTGTAAGCAGAGCATTGTGCCTGGCTTACATGGAAAAATTCAATGGAAAGATCATGCATCACAACACAGACGAAGTGCAGATCACAGCCGGAGAATCTGACCCCCAATTCGGAGGCGGAGAGATAATAAAGCCTATTGACATACTTCTGACAGGTAGGGGAGTTTCTGAGATAAATGGTAATAAAATAGGTATTGACAGGATTGCCATTACAGCTGCAAAAGAATATTTAAAGGAAAACATCATCAACCTTGATGTTGAAAGCTCCACCGTTGTAGAATGTAAGATTGGAAGTGGATCAGGAGATCTTGTTGACGTTTTTAAAAGAGATGGAATGCCGTCATCTAATGATACATCATTTGGTGTAGGATTCGCTCCATTCTCAGAAACTGAAAAAATTGTAATGGCAACAGAAGAACTTTTAAACTCAAAAAAATTCAAAAACAGATACCCACAAGTAGGAGAAGACATTAAAGTTATGGGTCTTCGTGAAAACAGTAAAATNNAACACGGGTGACAACAATTCTAGTGATACAGAGAAGGGGTATTACCTGACTGTAACAGGTACATCGGCCGAAATGGGAGATGACGGCTCAGTTGGAAGGGGAAACAGGGCAAACGGTCTAATAACACCAAATAGACCAATGTCAATGGAAGCAACTTCGGGTAAAAATCCAATAAATCATGTTGGTAAGATATACAACCTATTATCAAATAAAATGGCCCAAGACATAAGCAAAGAAATAGAAGAAGTAAAACAAGTCCACATTATGCTTTTAAGTCAGATTGGTAAGCCAATTGACCATCCTAAAGCTGCCAGTGCCCAGGTAATTGTTGAAGATGGTAGAAGCATTGAATCTGTAAACAAGGATGTTGAAGGGATTATGAACAACTGGCTTGAAGATATAGGAAAAATCACAGAGATGATGGTTGAGGGTAAAATAAGAACATTCTAACCATTTTAATGGTTAAATAAATATTTAATTCTCTTAATATTCTTATTTCCCATTTCTATTAATACTTTGAGCTTGTTAGGTTGTTTATTTATCTAAATTATACCTTTAATTTCTTATTTTCTTTATTTTCATGATAAATCACTTTAGATAGGTTTCGTTCCATATAATCCAACACAAAATATTCAACTATCCAAGTAAATTAACTATTTTATATACTTAAAACAAACTTAGATTAATTCATTATAACTGAAAATCACAAGGAGAGAATAAAATATGCCCATAGAGGAGGCTCAACGCTCATACGAATCAAGGATCATTGAAGATAAGGTACAGAAGTTCTGGAAGGATAGGGATATTTATGAAAGAACCAAAAAAATGAGGGAGGATAAACCTAAATATTCGTTTCTTGACGGACCACCCTACTGCAGTGGTAGAATACACCTTGGAACCGCCTGGAATAAAATAATCAAAGACACATATCTCAGATACAAGAGTATGTCAGGCTTTAACGTTCGTAGACAGGCTGGATGGGATACTCATGGTCTACCGATCGAACACAAGGTAGAGGGATTACTTGGTTTAAAGAGTAAGAAGGAAATAGAAGAACGAATTGGGATTGAAAACTTTGTTAACAAATGTAAAGAGTTTGCTATAGAAAATAAAGACCTCATGACAGAACAATTCAAGCTTTTAGGTGTCTGGATGGACTGGGAAAATCCATACATCACCTTCGATACCAAATACATGGAGTCCTGTTGGTGGACCCTCAAAAGGGCAAATGAAAAGGATCTATTGATAAAGGACAAGAGAGTAATCACTTGGTGTCCCAGATGTGAAACAGCACTTGCAATGGCGGAAATTGACTATGAGAACAAGGAAGATCCTTCCATTTATGTCAAATTTCCACTAAAAAATCAGGAAAGCTTAGAGTATACTATCTACATCCTGGTCTGGACAACCACCCCATGGACACTTCCTGCAAATATGGCTGTTTGTGTTCATCCAGATTTTGACTACGCCTATGTAAAGTTAGGAAAAGATGTTTACATAATGGCAGAGGCCCTAGTGGAATCCGTGTTAAACAAAAACGGCCATGAATGCCACGATAATGCTGATACGCATTATAATTGTGATAATCAAGAAAAAAATTACGAAATTCTAAAAGTAGTTAAAGGGTCAGATATTGAAGGCATAGAATATATTCATCCACTTTCAGATGAAATACCAATTCAGAAAGATTTTAATCACATTATACTTCCAGGAGACCATGTTACATTAACTGAAGGTACAGGGTGCGTGCACACCGCACCTGGACATGGTCCTGATGATTTTGAAATTGGTAAAAAATATGGAATTCCGATTTTCTGTCCTGTAGATGAAGCAGGACTATTTATGGATGATGCTGGGAAATATGTGGGTCAATTCGTCAAGGACGCTGATCTTAACATTATTAAAGATCTTAAAACCCACCATCTCTTGTTTAAAGAAAGTATAATCAACCACAGGTACGGGTTCTGCTGGAGATGCAAAACACCAATTATCTACCTAGCAACCAAACAGTGGTTTTTGAAGATTACAGAAATTAAACAACAAATGCTTAATGAGCTTGACAAGGTGGAATGGGTACCATCATGGGCCGGGGAGAGCCGTTTCAGGAACTGGGTAGAAAATGCTAGAGATTGGACCATTTCAAGACAAAGATACTGGGGAATTCCAATACCAATCTGGGAATGTGAGAATTGTGATGAAATTACAGTAGTCGGCTCTATAAAGGAATTAAAAAAGCTTTCAGCTGAAGGAGAGCTCAACGGAGATTTTATACACCGACCACATGTGGATGATATAATCATCACGTGTAAGTGTGGTGGAAATATGAAAAGAACACCAGACGTACTGGATGTTTGGATTGATTCTGGTGTTGCAGGATGGGCTGCTCTTTATTATCCTGAAGAAAAAAATCTCTTTGAGCAATGGTATCCATACGATTTCATAACAGAGGGGCATGATCAGACCCGGGGCTGGTTTTACTCACAGCTTGGATGTGGAGTAATCTCCAACGATAGCACCCCGTATAAAAAAGTACTTATGCACGGATTCACCCTAGACGAAGAAGGAAAGAAGATGAGTAAATCCCTTGGAAACGTTGTAGAACCAGAACAGGTGATTGAGCTTTATGGAGTAGACATCTTAAGATTTTATCTTTTATGGAGTAATAAACCATGGGAAGATCTTAAATTTAACTGGGACGAACTTAAAAACGTCAGTAAGATGTTTAATATTCTTTGGAACATTTATGTATTTTCTACAACTTACATGTCAATTGACAATTTTGATCCAACAAGATACACACCAGAAGATCTTAAAGTTCGAGAAGAGGATCGCTGGATAACTTCAAAGGCAAACTCGCTTGCAAGGGAAGTCACAGAATATCTTGAAGCCCTCCACTTTCACAAAGCCACCCGCGCAATAAATAACTTCATACTAGAAGATCTGAGTAGATGGTATATCAGACTTATAAGAGGACGAACTTGGATCGAAAAAGACGATCCAGACAAGTTAGGGGCATATTACACCCTTTATAATGCCTTAAAACTTTTAATAAAAACAATGGCACCAATAGCTCCTCATGTAACAGAGGATATGTACCAAAACCTAATTCGAAGTGTTGAAACGAGTTATCCAGAGAGCCTGCACATGTTAGACTGGAGTTTCAATGAAGAGCTAATAGATGAAGAACTCGAAACTAACATGGATATTGTGCGCGAGATTATTGAAGCTTGCGCAAGGGCACGTGATGCTGCACATTACAAGTTAAGATGGCCAGTTAGAGAAATTATAATAGTTTCGGAGGAGGATAAAGTCATGAATGCTGCGCAATCCCTTAAAAACGTATTAATGGAACAGGCCAATACTAAAGATGTGATATCATCAGATAAATTTGAAAATTTAACCATTAACGCCTTCCCCAACATGAAAACCCTCGGACCTAAATTAAGACAGGATGTGCCAAAAGTTGCATCCAAACTATCAAGAGCTGATGGCAATGAAATAATACGAAAATTAGGGTCTGAAGGAGTTTATATTGTAGAGTATGAAGATAAACGAGTTACTCTTGAATCTGAAGATATTGTTTTTGAAACTGAACTTCCAGACAATATTGGAAGCAGTGATTTTGAAGGTGGAAACGTATTCATAGACACCAAGCTTACTCCAGAGATACTTTCTGAAGCTATGGCACGTGAACTAATAAGAAGAGTTCAAGACATGCGAAAAGATTTGGATCTCGATGTTGAAGCCAATATAGAGGTTTACGTAGAATGTAGTGATGATTTCCAAGAGCTTATCGAAAACTTCATGAATTATATATCCCACGAAGTGAGGGCTGAAAAATTCCAGTTCGGAATAGAAACTGGCGATTATGCTAAAGACTGGGAAATAGAAGACCATAATGTCAGGATAAGTATAATTAAGGCACAAATCTGATAAAAAATTGATAAAAATTTAAATAGACAAGCTGTTTAATACAATATTTTGTACTAAAATATGGAACAATGGAATACTATAAAAAATATGGAAAATATACTTAATTAAAAAAAACTGCATTTCCAGACGTGATAAAATGACTTTAGCAGACGCAGAACTTGAATACATAAAAGATGAGATTGGAAGAGAACCCAATTCACTTGAATATGGAATGCTAGACATAATGTTCTCTGAACACTGCTCATACAAAAGCAGCCGACCAATATTGAAACTTTTCCCAACAGAAGGAGATAATGTCATAATTGGCCCTGGAGATGATGCAGGTATTGTTGGGATTACTGATGAACTTGCACTGGTAATTGGAATGGAAAGTCATAACCATCCATCTGCAATAGAACCCTATGGAGGTGCTGGAACTGGTATTGGTGGAATAATCCGGGACATAATCTCAATGGGAGCCATACCAGTTGCATTACTAGATTCGTTACGTTTTGGTTATTTAAAAGACCAGCGTTCTCGTTATTTATTTGAATACGTTATTAAAGGAATATCAGACTATGGAAACCGGGTTGGAATACCTACAGTTGGTGGAGAAGTTGAATTTGATGATAACTTTCAATCCAATCCCCTTGTGAACGTTGTATGTGCAGGAATTGTTCGAAAAGATTCAATAATGAGGGGGATAGCTCCTAACGTTGGGGATGTCTTCACGCTTATGGGCGGTAGGACCGGAAGGGACGGAATACATGGAGTTACATTTGCATCAGAAGAACTTACAACCACTTCAGAATTAGAAAGCAGACCTGCTGTTCAAATAGGAGATCCTTTTACCAAAAAACAAGTCATGGAGGCAACCTTCGAAGCCCTTGAAACTGTTGATGTCCAGGGTCTTAAGGATCTTGGTGGTGGTGGAATCACATGTTGTATTTCAGAACTAGCTGCAAAATGTGGCAACGGTGCAAAAGTTGAAATTACAAAGATTCCATTGCGTGAAGATGGCATGACACCCTATGAAATAATGTTGTCAGAATCTCAAGAGAGAATGATTTTTGTAGTTCATCCTGAGGATGTTGAAGAATTGATGAATGTTTTCCAAAAATATGAACTCCCTGCAGCTGTAGTTGGTGAAGTGATTAAGGGTGATCAATTTGTTACAACACTTGATGGTGATGTTGTAGCAGATGTTCCAGCTGAACTACTTGCAGATCCACCGATAGTAAAAAGAGAACTGAAAAAACCATCAAAAGATGAAAAATATGTAGTTGTAGATGATATTGATCCAAAAGAAGCATTACTTAGATTACTATCATCAGAGAATATCGCAAGCAAAGAATGGGTTTATAAACAATATGATCATGAGGTACAGATTAGAACTGTTGTAAAACCTGGTGATGATGCTGCTGTGATACGTGTTGATGAAAATACTGCATTTGCCATCACATCCGATTGTAACAGTATACACACTAAATTAGATCCTTACAACGGTGGTGCTGGTTCGGTTGCTGAAGCAATAAGAAATGTAATATCCATGGGTTCTGAACCAATATGTATAGTTGACTGTCTTAATTTCGGAAATCCAGAAAAACCAGAAGTTTTATGGCAGTTTAATGAGTGTGTAAAAGGAATGTCCGAAATTGCAAGACGTTTCGAAACTCCTGTTATAAGTGGTAATGTTAGTTTTTACAATGAAACAGAAGGAGTAACTGTTAACCCTTCCCCAGTTATTGGTGTAGCAGGAAAAATGGATATAAAAGATATCAGAACAACCGAATTTAAGGAAGATGGTGATTTAATTATTATGATTGGCAAAACCCGTTCTGAAATTGATGGTTCAGAGTACCACAGATCCGTTTACGGTCTTGTTCAGGGAAAAGCACCCGAAATTTTTATAGAAGATGAGTACAAGGCAGGAAAATCTGTTCTTGAACTTATTAAAGAAGATGTAAACGTTAATATTACATCAGTTCATGACTGTTCATCGGGAGGTTTAGGAGTTGCTTTGGCAGAAATGGCAATTTCTGGAGATTTAGGAGCTGTTGTCGACTTAATGGAGGTTCCAATGGAAGGTAACCTTGATGTTTCAACCCTGCTCTTCTCAGAATCACATGGAAGATACTTGATCACAGTTAAAAAGGAAGCTGTTAACGAAGTTCTTTCTAAAATACCTGTTTCAGCTTCAATCATAGGAAAAGTTGGTGGAAATTCTCTTGTTATATTGGATCAGTTTAGTTTAGATGTTACAGAACTAAAAAAATCTTTTAACGGAATTATAGAAAAATTCATGGCCTGATGTTATGGATAGGGAGATATTACGGCAACTAATTCATGCATCAGGAATCTCCATCCTGATTTTGGGCATATTCCTGAATCCACAAGTGCTAATACTCCTCTGCATTACAATGCTTGTATCTGCTGAAATGGTGTTTATACTGGATAAATATTATCATATACCAATTTTTTCAACCATTCTATCAGTTTGTAAGAGGAGGGAAGATGAAAGAGGATTTTTATACTTTTTTATAGGAATCATAGCTACCCTCTATATATTCAGTTTCAATATGGCTATTGCGGACTCCGGTATATTGATGCTTATAATTGGAGATTCTGCTTCTACAATTGTTGGAAGAAGATTTGGGAGGCATAAACTACCATTTAAAGATTTAAAGAGTGTTGAAGGAAGTATTGCATTTTTTGTTGTGGGGTGTTTAAGTGCATTAACTTTGCTTCCCCTATTCCCATCATTAATAGGAGCTTTGGTTGGAGCATTAACCGAAGCATACAGCCCTATCGATGATAATATTCCTGTCCCGATTATTTCGGCATTAGCAATGACTGTGGTGATATATTGGCTATAAAATTTAATTTAAACATTTTAAACATTATTGGGATAATAATGATACTCTTCAGTATCGTGATCTTCTCAACAAAATTTCTGGATCAATTGATCCTCAACATAACGTATCCCTTCCTAGAAGGATCCTCCGAAGGAAAATCTGTACTTTTATTTGGTATTATGGGTAGTATATTGCTACTATATCCATTATTCAATTTCAAAGGAAAAATAATGCAGAAAATTTCCAGTATAAACCCTACATTAAAGGAAAATGGAAATTATTACCTAAAATTAATCATTATTGTGGTTCTGTTAACTTATCTAATAGGAATTCTAATTGAAATTATTATAAGGTTAAAACTTGGTGTATCCATATTCACCACATTTGTAGCCATGGATCCAACCCCCACAAGTACCAGCATTACGCACAGCCATGTATTTAAATCTGTTCTAGGGGATTTAATCAGTCTATCAGGGTTCCATGTTCCTAACAACATTCATACAGGCTCAGCATTGATACATTATACATCGCCATTTTCTTTTATAGTGTTGATTACCTTTCCAATAACATATTTATTGGGTTTAATTTCATTAAATCAGCGACAGAACCTTTATAAAATTATTCTTGCATTTGCAATTACTACTTCGCTAATTGGCATGCTAGATGGCGGATTGTTTTCAACACCCGCTTTGATTGGGCTTTCAGGGTTGTTAGGGGTTTATGCAATAAAAAAACCTTTTTCAATCAAGGATCTTCTAAAACCCAGTTTTTTGATAATTTTACTTATTATCTTAAGGATTTCAATCGGCTTACTTGGAACCAACACCGAGTACCACGAAGTTACATTTATTGATGAGAAAGTTCCAGTTGATCTGAATGGATACAATGTAACCAGCATTGATCATGTTGGAGATAAGACCATAATCAGAATATCAACTGATAAATCTGATAAAAGCATCTTAATCGATATGGTACAAAGATCCGAGGGTAAAGTTTCTGGACTTACACTTTCTTGGGATATATTCTCATGGATTTCAAAAAGTTGAAACTTTATAAAAAAAAATTAATTTTTTTTATTTAACAATTAAAGTCTAATAGCCCTTTCCCGCCTGAAATATCTTACAGTGAATACGAATATCATGAGAGAGATTAAAATGGTTGGTACTGCTGAAAATATAACATCAACGTTTATATTAGGTGTTGAAGCTATTTTTACCATTATTACTGTGGGTATAAAGTTCAAGATAGGTGTAAAATAGGATGTCTTAATAAAGAGGGGCATGAATAATATAAAAGTTGCAAATACAAGAATAATTGTTATGGCAGAGTTAGCTTCTTTTGTACTATCAACAAACATTGAAAGCAGTATCCCAATACCAATAAACCCTAATCCCATAAAGAATAAAATAACGAACATCAATATTGGATTGTAAATAGGTACTCTAAGCAGATCTAAAAGAATGATCCATACAACACTTTGAATAAGTGAAAAGAATAATATTGGCAGTGTTTTTCCAAGCATTATCATGGAACTTGATATTGGAGTCATTAGAAGAACTTCAAAAGTTTTTCTTTCCCTTTCACCAACTATGCTATCTGTTACAATGTTGCTTGCCAGGAAAAATGGCAAAAGAAGAATAAATGGTACAATGAATCCATACATTATTTCAACAAAGTAAGGACTATCAAGGGCGATGTTAGCATGATGATTTTCATTGAGATTAACTACTTGGAGATTAACAGGATTTATTATCTTCTTTATTTCAGTGGAGTTCAAACCTGATGATGCAAGTTTATTTTGCAGTTGATATTCACTTACAGCCTTATTTATCTTGGTTGTAACCACTGGATAAAAAACATTAGAAGTGTCTGTTTTAACTGTTACATTTTGCCCCCCTGGAGGATTAACAACAACAACAGCAACAAGGGTTGTTCCAAGAAAATTTTGGACGGTACTGATATTTTTGTAGTAAGTCAGGTTGAGATTCTGTTTCAAAAGATCAGCCTCAAGTTGAGTGTTATGTATACTATCAGGAACCCCAACTTTAAGAACAGATGTAGCCCCATAATGGTCTAAAAGTGTAGGATCAGACGCAATTGAGCTGGCTATAGCAAGGCCGAACGTTCCTAGTAAAATGAATACTTGGACTAATACCACGACTAGGTATATCTTATTTTTAAGAATGTCCTGGCCTTCCTTCCTTCCTAAAGCTGATAATTTCATTTTGTTCCATTTTTTAATTTTTATTACAAGTTTTTTATATATTTATCATGTGTGATATATTCCTCTTAACCATTATTTAGATTATAATGTCTTTATATCAAGATTTATTCTTTCTTTTCAAGTATTCTTTGTTCCTTATTA
>PMMY01000037.1 GCA_003162655.1 Methanobacterium sp.
TTATGAGGTATATATATTACGTCTCCTAGATTATCTTCCATTATCTCAATTAATCTATCCCTTAATTTTTTTGGAACAACTTCATCGGCATCAACTATTAATATCCATTCGTTGGATGTTTGATCCCGTGCAAACTGCCTCGCAGGATCTGCATAGCCCAGATTCTCATAGTAAAATATTTTATCGGTATATGATTCTGCAATCTCAATGGTTTTATCCGTGCTGTACATATCCACAACAACTATTTCATCGGCCCACTTAACCGATTCTAAACAGTTTTTAAGGTTTCTTTCTTCGTTAAATGTGTTTATTGATATGGATATTTTCATTCAAAGACCTCTAATGAATACTATATTATGAACTACTATTCCATTTTTATAATTTATTTATAAATGNNCCCGATTATCTTTTTAAATAGGGTAATATCATTTTCTGAAAAAGTTTTTAAGATGTATAAAACCCCGAAATAAATAATTGTTGATAACATGATTACCAATAAGATATTTGCACTTAATAAAATAATAAATAGTCCCATAATTAAACTTGCTAATAATGGCTTAAGTAACATTTTAAAGATTGGAATTTTATATCCATGCACATTCATAATATGGAACCAAAATATGAAGCATGTCAGTTCTGTAAGTACCGTGATGAAACAAGCAGCTATTAAACCGTATTTTGGTAATAGCAGTAAATTAAGGACTATATTCAGTAACATGGCAACAAAAGCTGTTTTAACAATATCTCGTTGTTTGTTTATTGAATTTATAGCTGTTCCTAAAATATAATTGACGAATATTATTGGTATGGACCAGATCAGGATCTGAAGGGCAACTATGGATTGTGAAAACCCTGATTTGTATATGATTAATATGATTGGATTAGCAAGGAGAGTTGTACCTACTGCAATGGGCAGTCCAAGGATAACTAGATATTTAACGGATCTTTCATANNGCATTGTACAATCCTACAGCCACATTACCGTTTATTATTTGCAGTAGTATAGTATCCACCCTAAAAGCAATCAATAAAAAAACACTTGATATGGTGAGGGGAATTGCTTCGATTATAAGAAATTTCCATAGATTCAGATCTATTTCTACTTTTGATAGTACAAACTTCCACAGATTTAAATCAATCTCTATTCTTGGTAAAATAAACTTCCACATACAGATTATAATGCCATAAATTAATGATATTACACTGGCAATTAAATATATCCTACCAAAATTTACTATGGACAGTTGATAATTAATAATTAGTAAAATACCTGAAAACATTATGATACTGTTTATTATTTGACCAATCGATTGATACTCCATTTTTTCGTATGCCTGGAAAACAGAGTAAAAAATTGATGTAAAAGCACCAACAACAAATGATATGGTAATTAAATATATTAAAGCAGCAATTTGGGGTGGATAATGGAGCAGGGTGACAACCAGAACCATTGAAACTAGGGTAATACTGCTTAATATTATTTTTAGAGCTATGGTATTTCCAATATATTTATTTGCCAGTGATTTATCCCTTGATACTTCCCTTACTGTGAGGGTGCTGAGACCTAATTCAGTGAATATTGACAGTATTGCACCTAAAGCAAGTGCAAATGATATTATTCCAAAACCAGATGCACCAAGATAACGCGCAGTGTAAATGGTGTAGAAAAAAGCCAGAATATAACTTATAATCTGGGATATGAGTAAGACTGTTGTATTTTTTGCAACTTTACGTACTGCACTCATATTATTCATTTCCTAATAGGTTTTAAGTTGATACAAAATACGAAGTTTAATGAAATTTTTGATTAAATTATTATGATCTGTTTTCTTTTTTGATAATATAACTATTTGCCTAATATACTTCTAAATATTTTAATATCCTCATCATCTAATCCTTTTATTAAAAATAGGGTTATTGTGTAAATTATGGTTGAGGTTAAGATTAACAGGAATAAATTCCAGTTTTTGAGGAAGATAATAAAAACTGCCATAACAGAACTTGCTACAACTACTTTAGTTATGGCTGATAAATCTTTACCGGATAATTGATAGCCCATAGATGAAACAACTTTGATTAAAAGTAATAAAGATGATAGTTCGGTGAAAACTGTTACAAAACTGGCTGCAATGTAACTGTATTTAGGTATGAGTAAAATATTTAGAATAATATTTATTACAGCATTAAAAACTGTTATTTTAGTTAAAACCAGCTGTTTGTTTGTAACTTCGAGTAAACGTGCAAATGCACTGCTCATAAATATTAGGACTGCGGACCATACCAGTATCTGCAGAGCTATGACTGATGGAATAAATTGTGTTCCATAAATTAGGGGTATGATCTTATCTGCCAGTAATGTTGTGCCGACACCGATTGGTATGCCAATTATGGTAGCATATTTGAAATATTTTTCATAGGCAAGCCGAAGTGACTCCTTTGACGTTACATAAAATTTTGACATTACAGGGAAGGTAACCACGTTGAGTACAATGGGAACAAAGAGTAATACCACGATAAGTTTGTAAGCTGCACTGTACCATCCCACAACTGTGGTTCCTACCATTATTGATAATAAGACCGAATCTATCAAGAAGTATATATTCATAAAAAGTGCTGTTACACCAAAGGGCCAAGCTTCTTTTATTTTTGGCTTCCAAAAACTTCGATCAAATTCGATTTTTGGTATTGAGAACTTCCAGAAGTATATCAGTAGAGTTTGAACTAGAATAATTGAACTTGAAAAAACGTAGACAGATGCAAAGTATATGACATTAAAATGGTAATATATTCCAATCAGAGTTCCAGCAAGCATTAACACACTGTTAAAGACTATGTTAATCGATAAATATTCCATCTTTTCATTAGCTTGGAAAACAGAGGTTAAAATACTACCAAAAGCTGTTATTATGGTGGATAATGTTAGAAGGTATATAACATTGGTTGTAACTTGATTGTAACCTATTAAATTAACTGTTGTGGCAACTAATGCAACCATTAAAATTACAAGTAGAACTCTTATAATTGCAATATTGGTTATATATTTATTTGTAAAGGTTTTATCACGGGCTATATCCCTTATAATTAACGTACTCAGACCCATATCAGCAAAAACACCATATATACCCGTTATTGAAATACCAATTGATATTATTCCAAAACCAGCAACTCCCAAATACCGTGCAGTGTACATGGTTATAAAAAATCCCAATAAATAACTGGTTATCTGGGCTATGAAGAGCACAATGGTATTTTTTGCTATTCTGCGGGCTGTGGTCATGACTTTAAATCTCTCTTTTTATTAAAAAAAATAAAAAAAAATATATTCAATTTAATTTTTTAAACCATTCAACAGTTCCAGCTAATTCATCAATAAAATCATTTTTAGGTGAATATCCTAGGGATCTTGCCTTGGATATGTCGGCTACTGAATGTTTTATTTCACCTGGACGTTCATTTTCATATACTGGTTTAATATCTTTTTTCATGGTTTCTTTAATCATTTCAAACAAATAGTTGATTGTTGTACTCTTTCCAAGGCCAATATTATACGAACCAGTTTCATTAGACTCTGCTGCCAGTATATTTGCGTCTACTACCTGTTTAACATTAACAAAATCCCTGGTCTGTTCTCCGTCACCGTATATGACCGGTCTTTGATTTTTAAGTATTTTATCTATGAAAATGGGTATAACTGCTGCATATTGTGACTCGGGATCCTGTTTAGGTCCAAATACATTGAAATATCTCAGCGCAATGGTTGGAAGATCGTATATTTCAGAGTATACTGTACAGTACAGTTCTCCGGTAGCCTTGGTAACTGCATAGGGTGAGAGGGGATTAATCAGATTTTTTTCACTTATTGGGAGGGATCCGGTTTCACCGTAAACAGCTGATGAAGAAGAGAATATTAATTTCCTTACACCACATTTCCTAGCGGCTTCAAGAACTTTTAATGTACCTGTGATGTTTACTTCGTTTGATCTTAGTGGATCATTCACACTTTGAGGTACACTGGTTACTGCAGCCATGTGATACACATAATCTACATCTTCAAAAATTCTTTCCAGGTTAACTCGGGTAATGTCACCGAAGTCTGTGTCTATCCTTGAGAAATCTAGATCTTGAATATTTTTAATATTTCCAGATGATTGATTATCAACTATAACCAAATCGTTGTTTTCATTGAGTCTTTCAACCAAGTGGGATCCAATGAATCCAAGACCACCCGTAACTGCTACCTTTTTATTCTTCATAATATTCCACACTGACTACTTCTAAAATTAATAAATTCTTTTTAAATTTTTAAATTATACCACATTTAAATAGATATAAACTGAACGATAAACAGTACCATTAGACGGTAACTTGTAGAGCTTGAATTCTAATGTCTGATTTCCAGCTTGTGTAGGCATGAAAGAGTAATTTATCATCCTTGTTTCATTATTTAACAATGTATAATTTGCATCGGATATTGTTCCACCGTTTAAGGTTGATACCATTGTGTAACTAGTTGTGGTTTGTTCATGGTTTACAATTCCAATTGTGATATTAGCAGTTTCATTCACACTCAGGTTGGTTGGATAA
>PMMY01000270.1 GCA_003162655.1 Methanobacterium sp.
TGATCAGCAATGGATAATCGCAGTAGGAATAGCGGCAATGTCGTATGGCGATGGTATGGCTGCTTTATTCGGAGAAAGATTTGGAAAACATAAATACAATATATTTGGGGATAAAAAGAGCTTTGAAGGTTCAATTGCCATGTTCTTAGTATTGATTGTAACTTTAGGAATTGTTTTAGCATATTACAATGTTTTCACTGCCAATTTCATAATTATACCAGTAGTGNNGTACGTATCTTCTTCTAACTATGATGGGATTTTAAAAATTATTATGATTAGTCAATTTTTTTTAACAAAAAAAAGTAAGATAATTTGAAGGGATAATAATGCGTTATATAATTGTGGATGGATTGGATGGATCAGGAAAAGATACCCATGCAAATTTAATCAGGGAAAAATATCTTTCAAAAGGAGAAAATGTAATTGTACGTACACATCCTTCTAATGACAATCCTTATGGAATAAAAGCTAAAAAAGCACTTTTAGGTAAGGGTAAAATTAAACATATTATGGCATCGGTATACTACGCACTTGATGTAATTAGATCCGTTAGATTATATCACCAGAAGGCTGAAACAGTCATAATGGTACGTTATCTTATGGGAGTGGCTTATCTTCCATTTCCAATGGCAAAGTTACTATACAAGTTCTTTTCATTAGTTCTGCCAACATCAAATTATATGTTTTTTTTAGATGTTGAACCTGATGAATTACTTAAACGCCTCTTAAAACGAAACGAGCACGAAATGTTCGAAAACTTAAACGACCTGATTAAAGTTAGGAGAAAGGCTATGGAATTAGCAAAAGATTGGCATACAATCAATACAGGCCAATCAATTGAACTTGCACAGAGAGATATAAACAATATTTTAGATCAACTTGACAATGAAACTCATCAAAAAAACAAATTTAAAGAATAATTATGGATAAAATTGAACAATAAATGACGATAATTACTTTATATAATAAAACGGATTATATTTTAGTATTAAAATGATTTAATCCAGTAAAACTAAGAATAAGAATTGAAATTTATAATTTTACAAAGTTAATCTTCCAGATCACTTAAATGAATCTAAATATTCAAACATTATCTATCAAATTAACTCCCTAAAAAGCTTTGGTTTAAATTACCACCATTTGTGTATCCTCTGCTCTCCCAATAGCCTGTGTAGTTGGTGTTGTTGGAGACTTCAATTTTTGTGACCCATTTTATCCATTTATACCCCCATTTACTTTCAGCAACTAGTTGGAATGGAAACCCATACTCAGGCGGAATTGTTACGTTGTTCATTTTATATGCAAGTAATATATTATTGTTGTACAAGTAATCAATTGGGAATGAAGTGGTATAATTGTCAGCAGCAGTGAATATTATGGTTGTACCTGAAGGTAATGGTTTTACATCTTTCAGAATGTCAGAAACCAAAACCCCTTGCCATAAAATTGTTGCATCCCATCCTTCAACACAGTTTAGTGTTACAACTTTCTGGTAGGCTGTATGATTTAAAACTTCATCATATGTGTAATTTCGAGGATTTTGAACCAATCCAGTTACTTGCAGAGTGTAATTACTCATATTAAGGTATTGAGTTCCCTTTATGGATGTTTTCGGCATGTTATTAATAGGTGTCAATTTCTGTCCTTGATAATTATTAACTTGAACACCTTGAAGCTTTACTGGCTGATTTTGCTGGTATTCTACAACTGCAATAATAACTATTACCAAAATAAGTATTATCAATAGAATGATAATTTTTCTATCCATAAAATTAACTCCAAATAAAATTTAATTAAATTAAATGGTCACATTCACCCATGAAATTCCATTCCAAATATAATTATTATAATATTCTATGTAAAAACTATTATAAATTCTTTCTAAAATAAATAATTAAACTTCTGATCTACTTATTTGAATTGATCTATAAACGTTGGAATACTTCCTTAACCTTGGCATCCATGTTGTCTGCATAGTGTAGTGTTAAGGCTTCTGGTGTTTTCGGATCTACAGATGAACCCCAGCCATAGCTAATATGTCCATGATGGCTCAATATCATATGAAGTATTTGATTTGAAAGTTCTTCAGGTGTTTCCAGACTTATCATCTTTTCTTTAACCATTTCACATGATATGTAAACATGATCGAGTAACTCACCTTCTTCTGAAAATCCAATAGGCCCAGTTCCATAGGTGTAAGTTTTTATTTTGCCTATATCGTGCAATAAAACACCACAAAACAGCAGATCTTGGTTTAGATCTGGAAAAATTTTGCACATTGTTCTGCATATTTTCAAAATCTCTACAGTGTGATCAAGGAGACCTCCCATGTAGTTGTGATGATGTACAACTGCTGCGGGTGCATTGTAAAATTGCTTTGTGAAATTATTATCGCAGAAAAAGGCTTTTAAAAGTCTTTTAAGTTGGATATCTTTCATCTCCTTTATTGCTCTCCCGATCTCTACCACCAGATCATCAGAGTTATTTTCAGAGGCCATTACGAAGTCTTCTATGAAATATTCATCCTCTTTCAACTCATCTATAACATTTATAACCATATTGAACTTTCCGGAACCCAGTGGAAATTCACTGATCCTTCCAATTACATTACATACACTACCTAAATTTATTGAGTCATGGACAGCTTCAACGTCTGATGGAAACATTCGTCCATCGATCTGACCAGTTCTATCTGTCAGGGTAATATCAAGATATTTACGACCTTTAGCAGATGTTCTGATGATCTTTTCAGCCACTGCAAATTCTGAGGATATATCCCTTGTTAATTTTAAATTCTCTATAAAATCTTCGTCTTTCTTCGACATTTTGAACTTCCTAGTTTAAAAAAACATTGTATAATATTTTTTAATCCATTGATTTATTTGTTTGGTATTTAATTAGAATCTAATATTATGTAGATAAAATTATCTTAAAATAATTCTAAATATTAATATGAAACTTTTTGAATATAATTTTAAATTATATAGCCAAAATTTGTTCTAATGTTATAAAGAAACCTTAAAAAAAGTTTATTTATGATATAAAAATCGGAAGTGAACGGGTGGGGCAAAAAACAGAGATTCAGAATGGCTGGTTAACACTTATAATTGTAACTCTGTCAATTTTCACGATTGTAATTGATAAAACCTTCTTAAACGTTGCAATATCCGCATTGATAAGGGATCTGCATACAAATATAGCAACTATACAAATTATTATAGCTATTTACTCCCTTACAATGGCCAGTTTAATGCTTATTGGGGGGCGTTTGCAGAATATCTTGGGTAGGAAGAGAACATTTTTAACTGGAGCAGGCATTTATGGGGTAGGAACTGTTGTTGCAGCCCTAAGTATTAATAGTACCATGTTGTTAATAGGTTGGTCCATACTCGAGGGTATTGGAGCTGCTCTTATGATGCCTGCAACAACTTCCATAATATCCGGAAGCTATGAGGGGGAAAGAAGGGCATTTGCACTGGGAATAACAAGTTCAATGGCATCGGGTGCAGGAACAATAGGGCCTATTTTAGGGGGATTTTTAACCACATACTACAGCT
>PMMY01000061.1 GCA_003162655.1 Methanobacterium sp.
ACCTTCGCTGCAACTGGGAACTCCATACTTTATGTTGGGGCAAAACCAGTTTTTGTTGATATTGACTATGATACTTATAACATAGACTCTTCTAAGATAGAAAAAGCAGTCAATGATAAAACCAAAGCTATAATGCCTGTTCATCTTTATGGACAACCGGCTGACATGGATCCAATTAATCAAACTGCTCATGATCATGGACTTAAGGTTATTGAGGACGCAGCACAAGCCCATGGAGCTACTTACAAGGGAAAAAAAGCTGGTAGCCTAGGAGATCTGGGATGTTTTAGTTTTTATCCCACCAAAAACATGACCACTAGTGAAGGCGGTATCATAACAACAGATAATGAGGATATGGCAGAAAAGACAAGGGTATTAAGGTCCCATGGGGAAAGTGAGCGTTATAATCATGTAGTTTTAGGATACAATTTTAGAATGACTGATATTGCAGCTGCAATAGGGATCGTCCAGCTTAAAAAACTTGAAAAGTTCAATGAAAAGAGAATAGAGAATGCAAAATATTTAACAAAACACATAGATGAAATCAACGGTATTAAAGCACCATACGTGTCAGATAATGTGAAACATGTATTTCATCAGTTTACAGTTAGGGTTGAAAAATCTAATAGGGACAAATTAATGGAATTTTTAAACAACAGCGGTATTGGTAGTGGAATTCACTATCCTAAGCCAATATATCAACAAAAAGTATACCAAGAATTTGGATTCAATTCATCATGTCCCGAAGCAGAAAGAGCATCTTCTGAAGTTCTTTCATTACCAGTTCATCCATCACTGGAAAAAGAAGACCTGGAAAAAATAGTCTCCACTCTTAAAGAAGCTTCAAATATTATTGGGCTATCTTAAACAATTTTTTAATTTATTTTTCCAATTTTGGTTATTATTTGAGTCTTTGAGTCACTGAAGAAACTTTATCTTTGATTGTTTTGTCTTCATCCCTTCTTTCATCTATTTTTATGCTAGTTGCAACCCTTTCAGCGCCTGTATTAAAAACAGCTTCATGAGCTGTTTTGATGGCAGTAAAAATTTTTTCCAGATCATCGGACTCTAATAGAGTTCCCATACCAGTTAATTCATATTTAATTCCATCACTATCTAGAGCTGATACAGCAGCTGCTACATACTTACTCAGACTGGTTCCAGAGGTTCCAATTGGAATTATTGTTAGTTCAGCAGTTATCATACTTCTATTTATGTTTATGATTTCATATAATTTTTTATGAAGCCAGTGGATCCTAATAAGTTCAACCAATATATTATGAACACTGCTAGGGATGTTATAGTGGATTATCAGCTAATAGAACCAGATGATAGGATTGCGATAGGACTTTCTGGAGGAAAAGATAGTGTTTTAACACTCCATATCCTTGTAAACTTAATGGATGAATTTGACTTTGAATTAGTTGCAGTTTCCATAGATGAAGGAATTTCAGGATATAGGAGTGAAGGCATAGATGTTGCTAGGGTTACTGCTACTAAACTTGGAGTTGAACTGGTTGAGGGATCATTTAGAGAGGAGTTTGGTTTCACACTTGACCAAACAGCTGATCTATACCAAAGTGCATGTATACCATGCGGAGTATTCAGAAGACAGCTTTTAAATAAAATTTCAAATGAATTAGGTGCTGATAAGGTTGCAACTGGACACAACCTCGATGACGAGATCCAATCTTTTCTCATGAGTTTTGCTAAGGCGGATTTCAGGAGGTTTTCAAAGTTTGGGCCTAAACTCGATAGGATACACCCGAATTTAGTACCCAGGATAAAACCACTATGGAAAATTCCAGAAAAAGATGTTGGGATGTGGGCAGTAATAAACAAGGTTGATGTACACTTTGCTGAGTGTCCATACTCACATAGTTCTCTCAGGGCCAAAGTTAAGAATTACCTCAACCAAATGGAAGGTAAAAGAAAGGGAACCAAGTTATCCATACTAGAATCCTTCTCTCAAACGTTTAAATTCCAAAAAAAAGCAATTATTATGGGACAATGCAAACTTTGCGGTGAACCTTCATCTCTAAATGTATGTAAGTCATGTGAGATGGTTGAAGACATTAAAAATCATATAATAAGGAATGAAAATGGGCTTTAAAAATTGAAAAAAATTTTCTATAAATAATTTAGGTTATTTAATGATACGGGTTACGGTACCAACTCCTTTACTGCGACCTTCACGGAATATTAGTTTTTGACCCTCTCTGATACAGCATGGACGGTATTTAAAAGTCATCTTAATTTTTCCTGTNNTGGACTGCAAAGGATCATTCCACGTTTAATATCAGCTACATCTAATCCAGTTATTGAAATTCCAACTACATCTCCGGCTTCTGCAACATCCTTTTTATAGTAATGCATTTCCATGGATTTTGAACTGGTTTCAATGAACTGTCCAGTACCTGTAGGGCCTAATCTAAGTTTATCACCTTTTTTGACTTTTCCCTGTCTAATAGTACCGCTAACTACTGTTCCAACACCAAGGACAGAGTATATTTTGTCTATGTACATCATAAAAGGTTTTTTTAATTCTTTACCATTGGAAGGTATTTTTAACTTCAAAAACAGCCTATCAAAAAGATCTAAACCTTCTCCCGTTACTGGTGAAACCTTAACAACCGGGACTATGTGTTGATTCATATTTTCTGTAACAAAATCTGCATCTTTAATTGATTTTATCATGTATGGAATTCTTCCAACAAGTTTCAGGAGATCGAATATNNGGCAGTTCCATTGCAAGAATTATTCCCAAGTGTTCTTTGGTGATGTGGGTGGGTCCTTGGTCTGCTGCGATTGTAAGAAGGCCATAATTAAGCTTTTGACCTACAATTCCCCTTATGGTTGTACGTAACCAAGGTTCATGTCCTACAGTATCAACGAAGGAAACAACTTTGTCACATTCTTCCACTAATTTAGACTTTTCTTTCTTTTTCAACGGATTTTTGACCCTTACAGGCTTATCGTTGGAGAATCCATAAACAGCAAATGAAAGGTCTGCAGACAATCCTCTTTCTATCTCATGCTTTTGAACGTCAAGAAATATTCTTGTTCGCCCTGATCCATTGTCAAGAGAACCGGTGGTCAATGTACCAACCAGTGTGCTTTTACCATGATCTACATGTCCAGCAACGCCTACGAGCAAGTGTTTTTTTTTATTTCTTTGAGATTTTCCAATCCTAACCTTTGCTACACTTCCATGCTTGGCAGAATGTTTTTCAAGGTCTAAAATTTCAGCACCAATTTCAAGTGCTATACTTCCAAGAACAAAAATTGATTCATCATATTCTGATTCAGGCAGCCCGATTAAATGGCCTTCATCATGAACTCCAATAAAATAAATAGCTTCTCCGTCACCTTTCTCCATCCTGTATTTCATTTGTGATGCAAGATGTTGCTTTCTGTCTTTTTTTAGATGATAATCTACGTTAAGATTCTCTTTAAATTCGATATTATTCCTTTCCCCATATTTAGTAATATCGTAGATATTATCTGTCATGATACCGGTTTTTGATTAGAAATCTTTAACGTTTATTAGGAA
>PMMY01000112.1 GCA_003162655.1 Methanobacterium sp.
AATTATGTAACAGTTAATTCATATGGATTATTTCAAAAAAAATTATGAATTGGGAATTTCTTCCCTATATCATATGCCTTTTAACAAGAATACCATCGCTGTCGTGAATATCCACTAAGAGGGGTGATTCTCCATTTATCATATGGGTTGCACATGATAAGCACGGATCATATGCCCTTACTATCATTTCCAGCCTATTTTTAAGACCTTCTGATACTTCATCACCTTTTATCATGGCTTTAGCGGATTCCCTTACACCTATATCCATGGAAAGGTTGTTTTGACCCGTTGCAACTATGAGGTTAGCCCTTTGAATAATTCCAGCACCATCTGTCTGATAGTCGTGGAATAACGTTCCCCTAGGTGCTTCTATTACTCCCACTCCCCTCATTGTTTTATCTGAATTTTTTGCATCTTCTATACTCATTAATGGTTCGCTTAATCCTGTTTTTATATCAGTACCAGTTATTGCATCGTCTTCCAATAGTTCTACTGCTTTTTCAACAGAGTACATAAGTTCTATCAGGCGTGCATAGTGGTAAAGAAGAGGATTTTGTGCGATACCATATTTATCCTTGTATTCTCCGTAAAGAGCCGATGCCTTTTCAGTGGGAACGCTGTCTACTATATTAAGTCTTGCAAGGGGTCCAACACGGTAGTTACCTTCAGGGAATCCGACCTGTTTCATGAATGGGAATTTCATGTAGGACCAAGGTTGAACCTTTTCTTCTATATAGTCAAGATAATTTGCTGTATCAAATTCAGATATGGAACTTCCATCCTTGTCTATCATTTTCATTGGTCCATCGTAGAATTCTAATGCTCCGCCATTGCTTAAACTTCCAAAAGAGGTTTCAATAGGGCCTAATGCATCAATTGCATCTGCATATTGTTCAAAAAGTGGTTTTGCAACATCTAAACCTGATTCAACGAGTCCTATACCTTCTTTTACTTTTGGTAGAAGTTCATCTCTTTCTTCTACACTGAGGGCCTTTGATTGACCTCCTGGTATTGATGTTACAGGGTGGATTGGTTTTCCTCCTACAACCGACGTTATTTCTTGACCTATTTTCCTGGTTTTAATGGCCATCTTGGCCAGGTCAGGATTTTTCTTGATGATTCCCACAACATTCCTTTCAGCAGGGTCTGCATCAGGTCCTAGAACAAGATCTGGTGCTCCTAGGAAGTAGAAGTGAAGTGCGTGTGAGTGTATGTATTGACCAAGCAGAGTTAACTCCCTCAGTTTCTTGGCTGTTTCTGGGGGCTGTAAACCGAATACTGCGTCAGTAGCCTTTGCAGATACGATATGATGTGCTGTTTGGCAGACTCCACATATTCTGGGTGTAATTCTAGGTGCTTCTTCGATAGCAGCACCTTCTAGAAATTTTTCAAATCCTCTTATTTCCATTACATGGAAGTGGGCATCTGACACATTTCCAGCGTCGTCCATTTGAACGGTGATCTTTGCATGTCCTTCAATCCTTGATACTGGGCTTATTTCTATCTGTTTCATGGTTATCACCTTTTATTTCTTGACCAGCTGTGGGATCAATGAAACTTTTTTATCCTCCATTATAGTGCTTCCAATTACAAATCCGTATACAATATGTCCAATATCATAAAGCTGTTTTTCAACGTCCTTATGCGGCATTTTTGAGAGGTGTGATATACGGTTTATAATGCAATTATATACATCATGACTGGGTTCCCTTAAAATATCCATTGACGGTCCTCCGCATCCATGACATGGTACTCCTGCGGCTGAACATAGTGCACCACACCTTCCAAGTGTAACGGATCCCATACATACATATCCCTGGCTTAAAAAACATTTATCAGGGTCTGGTTCTCCTTCTATTCTTCTGTGTACCTTGTCGAACTCTACGTGTTCCATTGTACGGCTGCAGTCAGCACATACAGATTTTTTTGGTACGTTAGGTGAATCTCCATTTATTAATGGTACTAGAACATCTTTGATCAAATTTTCTTTAGGTGGGCATCCTGGTAGATAGTAATCTATCTCTGCCATATCCCCTGCAGGATGGACTATGGGTAAAAGTTTCGGAACAACTTCAGAAGGTTGTTCAGAAGATTCAGTACTTGGATTGTCAGAAAAACTCCTAGCAGAAACTTCTTCGGGACTGTAAAGATCGGCCATACAAGTTATGCCNNGGTGCGTAAACCAGATCTGCCTTTTCAAGCACATCTATAAGATCTTCATGGAGGTCAAGGATGGACACTTCGCATCCTGCGCAGCTAGCTAGTAATTCAAGGGCTAGATTTACCATTATTTACCGCCCCATTTGATTGTTAATGTTTTAAGACACGCATTTGGCCCCACATGATCAATGTCCAGTTTTCCCTTTATTCCCATAACCTCTTCAACTGCTCCAACTGTATATCCGTAGAGTAAGTAACAAAGAGGCCCTTTCTGAGGTAGTCCTTCTCTTCTAAGTGTCTGTCTTACAACACAGTCCCTGAATATGAGTTTTACAATTGTTTCATTACCATTTTCAACTGTGTATCCTGTTTGGTCGGCTGGTTTCCACATGTCGAAGAAAAATTCAATACCGAGTATTTCGCTTAACTCTTGCATTGCCTTTTCTAGATCATCGGTTTTTTCAACCATTTTACCGGCTTCGTGTCCCATTCTTTTCCCTGCCTGGTACACAATTGCATTTGCACCACGGCCTGAAACCTGTTCAAGGGCACTTGACATTGAACCAACGAATTTCATAAGCACATGAAGTGCTTCTTCGTAATCGTCGATTCCTCCTCCACATTCATCAGGAATAAGTTCAGGTTTGAAATCTCCCAATACTTCTTTTTCTTCCCTTTCTATTTGATATTCCATATGAAAGTCTCCTATATTATCTTTTTGAGTATTCCACTTACCCTTCTATCTATGTAAAGTCGTTTAGCTACGTGTATGTTTTTATGTTCCATTGCTTCTGCTGGACATATTTCATGACACGACAGACAAGCCATGCAATCATCTTCTTTTACAACTTTGGTCTTGTTTTTTGCTTCATCCATTTCATAGACATCGTTGGGGCAATCCTCAACACAAGAACCACATCCAACACATGCATCTTCGTCTATTTCTATTTTTACCATCTGTACGCCTCTTAATATTTTTCTTGGTTATGAAAAGATTTTTATTATTACTGATCATTCCATTTAATTTATATCATATCAGACAATGCATTATTAATCTAATTATATGGCTTATTCATTATTAATAAAAGTTCACTAAAAAACCCTTATCTCTGATTAATTAATTGATTATTTCACACTACTTTATAGATTTTAAATAGATAAGTTACAATTTTCACAGTGTAATATAGGATCAAGAAAAAATTAGAATTTTATATATNNGGATTAGTTTTATAATCCCAGCGTATATCATTTCCATTTGAAGTTACAGCATAAGTGTATTTCTTTTGTATTGTAGGATCGATTATTATGGCGTTATCACCTATCTCAAGAGAAGCTATATTTAAGAAGAGGTGTGAATATGTTGTTCGATGTCCTAAAAGACCTACTTCACCGGGTTGGCCAAAGTCTACACTTTCGGGGTAGTGGTAAACTGCATCGTATGCATTTACGGTATCTGATCGTATGTTGCAGTCCACACCGAGTTTAGGAATCACCAACTCCCCTATAACACCTCCGCCGGTATTTGTAGGATCTAATGCATTCACAGGGTTGCTCATTCTCTCATTGTAATCTTTTAAACTCTTCTGGGCCTTAACAAGATCTTTGCTCTGATCAATGGCTGCCATAACTATAGTTAATGAAATAAAAATACATATTAATAAGATTACACCCGCGAATATATTAATTGATTTCATGATTAATCGCTAGTAGAGGTCCTATTTTTTTTGCAATAATTGATCTGTAATCTGCAACCTTCCAAGGATCATCTACCCATACACTCAACGTAGC
>PMMY01000117.1 GCA_003162655.1 Methanobacterium sp.
ATATAATTCCCCCAATTATGGGATTTATAGGTATACTGCTCATGTGCACAGGTATAATGGACAAAAACAATCAATACACTTTAGCAGGTATTGTAATATTTTTTGCTGCAGGGATTATACCATTCCTTATATTACCATCCCTTCTGGCTTAAATAGATAATAATGTTTAAACAGGTAAAATCTATTATCCTTNNCAGAGTATGATATTCACAAATATCGTTTTGATTAGCAATTTTTTTAAGCTTATATTAAAATAGTTTAATTTTTATTTTCATTTATTTCAATATGTTTTTCAATCAATAAGTTGTAACCATCCACATTGATCTCATAATCCTCCTCAAAAACCAAAGTTACCCTTAACACTGCACCAGTATTATCGTTGAATGTATCAAAATGCATTTCACCATAGTCCAAGAGCCTTTTTCCAATAATATTTTCAATATCTATTGGATTGTTAAAACTATCACAAACACCAAACTCCATATTATTGGCTGTAATACTTACCTTATAAGTATTTTCGATGTCAATCTGATCTNNTCTCATCAACAGCAGGTTTGTGAAATATTTTTTCACATTTTATCAGCTTCTCGCCCCGAGACTTCCATAAGTCTTTATTAAAATTATAATTTATACTTTCATCAATTTCTTCAATCATATATTATTTTCTCCTTATAGCCTAGTTAATTTAATATTTGCTCATACTAATAAAATTTTTTAAATTTTTTTTTATTCATACTAAATTAACAAAATCATTTTAAGAAAAAACTCTAATTTAAGATTTTTAGAATTCATGCCATTGAAGCCGTTTATTTACCATTGACTTGTTTCCTTGGAATGCTCCGATTTTTTCAAGTTTCATTGTAGACACCATTGAAGCAAATATTCCACAAGTTTCTGGATCTTTTGATTCCATTCTTTTAGTTACATAAGCAGCCATGTATGTATCACCGAGACCAGTTGGATCCATGCTTTGCTTAGGCGGAAATGCAGGAATTTTATAGATATGCTCTGATAATGATGAGTATATCATTGCACCTCTATCTCCACGGGTGATAATTATCTCCTCAGGACCGAATTGTGAAAGTTCACTCCCAATCATATTGAGTTTGTGACTTCCATTGGCCATTATAACCTTAGCTTCAACTTCATCAATAAAAATCATTTGAATATACTTTAAAAATTTCTGAAAATCCTTCCATGGCTTTAAAATGACTTTATGATCTTTTAACTGTCTCAAGTAACCTTGGGCACCTAAATAGATCGGTATATTGTAATTGGATATGTGTTCTATAGTTTCAATTGGAATATCAGAAGGTGACAATGGGCATANNGGATTTTTTGGTACGTTTGCTTTCTGAACCCGGTGGTTAGGATCATGGTTAGGGTAGATATTCTCAAATTCCATTGTTTTTTCGAAAAATACGGGGATTATATTCACATCATCTGGGAATGCTTTCAATAGTTCATGATCACCGTATGAAAGTGTGATAATAGCAGTTATATCGACTTCAAGTTTTGAAAGTACAGCTGCTTGGTAATAAACGGCTCCTCCAGTGGAGTGATACATCAACCCATCCCTTGAAATTGTATCTCTAGTTAATGGACCTATTATAATAAATTTTGGCATAATCTACCTTTCATTAGTTTTATAATCCTAATAATAGTTTTAATGGTTAAGTTTAAAAAATTTTGATAAATTAGAGAGGATTATGGAAAATTCCAGAATGAAGGGCTGTTCCTACTAAAAAGTTTTTGATACCCATTTCAGTTAATTCAAGAATATCCTGGTCCCTTACACCGCCACCGAGTATAAGACTAGTTTCAAGATCGATGAATTTCTTTACAAGCTCGTGATTAAACCCTTTTTCTGTCCCAACCCTCGATACATCTAATAATATGACCTCTAATGGTTTTATTTCTTTGATAATCTTTATAATGTCCTTAAAATCAGCATTTATATGATTACCAAGTAAATTTCCTTCTTTAACATCCACGCTCATCACAAGATTTTGTTTTGGGAATAAGGAGAATAATAATTCAAGGTCTTCCAGACTATTAAGCGTCTCGGTTGCAATGATAACCTTTTCAACAGTATCAAGGATTTTTTCAACATCATCAGAACTATTCAACCCCGAATCAAGCATAACTGGAATTATATGGTTCATTTCTCTCGCAACTTTAAGGTTTAAACCTTTACCCTCTATAGCATCGAGATCAGCAACATAAATTCTCTTAAATCCAGCTTCTTTCAGTGCAATTGCAATAGCAATTGGATCGGATGAATTATGGAATACAGTTTTAAGTGGTTTATAGGTTTCCCTTTTTCCGGATTTACCAGAAACAGCTATTCCATCTTTCAGATCGATTACGGGTATTATCATGTCTATTCAATCCAATTTATTTAAATTTGAAATTTTAAATAGGATGTACAAATACAATATGATTTTAATGAAATAATTTATAATATAAAAAAAACCTTAACTATCAGCCAGATAACTGTCAACTTCTTTAATTGCATGAGCAGCTGCATCTTCTGCAATCTTTTCATCAGGTTTTGATAAAGGGTCGAATTGGATGTCGACTTGTATATCCACATCTAAACCATCATGATAGTCAAGTTCAACCTTTATATCTAGGTTTATAACCTCTTTTTTCGAAACCTTTGAATAAATAAAGTTTTCTACAGATTTAGCTGCAAGTTCAGAAATTTCATCAAGCTCATGGTCTGAAAGTTTCTTCAATTACCTAACCCCTGTTGTGCACCGGATCCCTGCATTGCTTCTTGTAAGGTTCCTTGCATTTCCTGGAGTTTGGCCATGATACGTTCTTCCTGTCGTTTAACTGTTTTCTCACGAAGTTTGAGAGTTTCAATTTTATCTTCCAGTTCTTCTGTTACTTCATCCTTATTAACTTTTATAAGAAGATTGCCTGCGGTTTTGTAGACGTCTGTGTCTCCCTCAACCTTTTTTAGTTCTTCAAGTGCCTTTTCAGTTTCTTTCATCTGCATTTCAACGCTCTGTTTTTGCATTGTAATTGCCTGAGCTTGTTGTTGTGCCTGTTGGAATTGTGCTATTTGATGTTGGATATTTTTAGGAAGTTCCATTTTATTCACCTCATTAACCTTTAAAGGTCAAATAATTTTTTTTTATTGAAAATACTTTAAATGAATTATTAATCGTTAAAATATTCATTTTCAAGATTTATAACCTCTTTAGAGAGTTTTATCCATCTTAAATATGAATTCAAGGATGCTCTAAATGATGCAGTATCTTGAGCATTGATAACTATCTTTAAAGTGCTGTCTCGAATATCAACACTTACAGAAGTTCTGTCAGATGGAGATCCACTGATTTCCGGTTTAATAGATCCTAAAACAATTTTTGCATCTCTAGGGTTTTCAAAATCGATTTCAAGTTCTGTTTCAACACCTTCAAGAAATTTAGAATTATTGATAGGTTCCAAATTTAGTACCTCCATTCCTTGATAAAAATTTTAGGACCGGTTTCGATACCGTTACTTCCATAAAATTCTATCAAGGCCCTATATTTTTCATCAACCCTTTTTATCACCATTAGATTTTCTAATGGTGAGTCCTTTGTAAATTTGGGTATATCGAGTATATTTCCAAGTTGGTCAAGTTCAGAAACCTCAGAGTTTAATTTTAGATTTTCAGATTTGACTCTGCTCTTGGAATCTGCATTAGAATTTGGAATTCCGACAGTAACTTCCAATGAAAATATTGTTTCTCCTTCTGCATCTTGGAAGTCTATTCTGCTGGGATTTCCCTTAGTCTCTGATATTAATGCTATTTTGTCGTATCCGAGTTCTGAAGATTTTATAAGAACGTCACGGACGCTCATTTTTCCCCGGTTTATATAACTCGAATTTAAAACCCTTACTANNCCTCACAGGTGGTATTTCCTTGAAAAGGATCCTGTACCTGCAGCTTGGACATTTAGATTCAGTGTAACCCTTAATGTCAACTAAAGTACCGCATTTTCCACATTTATACAATTTATAAACCTCCGACTATCCTCTTAATGTTTCGTGCAGCTGTTTTACCCATAGGGGTTGTAGGAAAGTATGCTCCTCCGGTAAATACGTTTCCACATTTTCTACATTTCCATATTCCTGCTGAAACCCTGCGTACTGCGGGCCTATCACATTGAGGACAAACATGATCCTTTTTCATGTTTTCTTCTATAGCTTTAACTGTCCTTTTGGCTTTTCTACCGTATCTTGCACCGAATCTTCCGGTTATGCCTACTTTTTTTGTTCTTGCCATTTTATATCACCTAGATTATTTTGAATATCTTTGAATTATATTTTTCAATGAAATCATTCATAAAAAAAATTTGATTAAATTTCAAATTATTGAATGTTCAGATCATTATAATTTGGAGTGCACCTGTTATAAATGCATCTATGGAAGGTGCGTTCGAAGCTCTGCTGTTTTCAACTTTGCTATGGAAACTATCTTCAGTATTTCGTCCCTATTTAAAGGTTCTACTCCACCCTTCTGCATGGCACATATACTACCGTCTTCTGTCATTCCAATTGATAGACGTGCACCCATTATCTCCTCTTCCTCAAGTGATGGGTCGATTAATAGTGCGTCACCGATCTTGGCAAAAGTACACATGAGAGCTTTTTCATTTACGGGGAGTGGTATCATGTTATCGTAGTCAAGTACTATCTCATCATTTTCAACCTTTGCTGTTGGTATTTTAGTGTTCATAAGTGCTGCAACACTTCCAAGTACTGCTGCATCCATTAGATTTCCATCATAGTCAAGTACATGGAGATCTAGGAATACCATCCATACCTTCTCAC
>PMMY01000218.1 GCA_003162655.1 Methanobacterium sp.
AAATGATCATGCTTTTATGTGATAATAATTCAATGATCATAATTACTGATCAAATTAAGCATTTCACAAATTCAAATTCATAGATATGGCTAAATTCATATCATTGAAAACAACAGTACTAAAAGAATAATTCGTGTGAACTTTTAAGTAAAAAGTTCATGGAGGAATTAGATGAAACAAGAGATATTGGAAGCGGTGAAGAAGGCTAAAGAGGAATCAAAGCCGCGGAACTTCACACAATCCGTTGATGTTGTTATAACCATCAAGGATTTAGACGTGAAAAAGCCTGAAAACCGTATAGAAGAAGAAGTGTTTCTCCCAAATGGTCGCGGTAAAGATGTTTCAATCGTCTTTATAGCAGAAGGAGAACTGGCACTTTTAGCGAAAAATGCTGGTGCAGATCTTGTCATTACAAAGGAAGATTTAGAAGCCTTTGGAAAAGATAGAAAAGCAGCTAAAAAAGTTGCAAACCGACACGACTTTTTCGTTGCACAGGCAGATCTCATGCCCTTTGTGGGTAGATTCCTAGGACCCGTTTTAGGGCCAAGGAAAAAGATGCCAAAGCCAGTTCCAGCCTCAGCCAAACCGGAGCCTTTGATTGAGAGACTTAAAAACACAGCAAAAGTTAGAATTAAAGACCAACCAGTTATCCAGGCCATCGTCGGCACTCAAGATATGGATGATGAACTTATTGCAGATAATATTGAAGCAGTGCTTGATATATTGGACAGGAAACTTGAGAAAGGCAGAAAACAAATAAAATCCATGTATGTTAAAACAACCATGGGTCCAGTAGCGAGGGTGATCTAATGCCTCATGTTGCTGAATGGAAGAAGGATGAAGTAGCAAGCCTTAAAAAATTAATAGAAAGCCATGAAGTAGTTGGTATGGCTAACCTTTCAGATATACCAGCCCCTCAACTACAAAAAATGCGTAGAACACTCAAAGACAGTGCAACACTTAAAATGTCAAGGAAAACTCTTATGAGCCTTGCATTGAACAGCTGTGATAAAGAGAACATCGCAACGCTTGAAGAGCACATGGATGGACAACCTGCCTTGATATTTACTAATATGAATCCATTTAAACTTTACAAGATTCTTGAAGGCAGTAAAACAGCAGCACCTGCAAAGGCGGGCAGCATAGCACCAGAGGATATTGTTGTTCCAAAGGGTGATACCTCCTTTAAACCAGGCCCAATTCTAGGTGAACTTCAGAAAATTGGTATCGCTGCAAAGATAGAAAAGGGCAAAATAGTTATAACCAGTGACAAAAAAATAGTAGCTGCCGGAGAAACCATTCCAAAGGATGTTGCAAGCATACTTACAAGGCTTGATATCTTCCCATTAGAAGTTGGAATTGACCTTCGAGCTGCTTATGAAGATCAAACTGTTTATACATCTGATCTATTAACAATCGATGAGGAACAAACCTTAGCAGATATTCAACAGGCATTTACTCAGGCGTTGAACCTTTCAGTTAACGCGGTAATATTCAACAAAGAATCTACACCGATGTTAATCCAAAAAGCGGCTGCCCAATCATTGAGCCTTGCCTTAAATGCAGAAATATTAACGTCAAAAACAACGGATTTACTCATTGCAAAGGCATACGCACAGATGCTCTCAGTTGCATCGGAAGTAGAAGCCAAGGATGAAAATGCAGTTGATGATGAACTTCGAGAAAAATTGAGTTCAAAAGCCGTTAAGGTTGAAACCAAGAAAGATAACGAAGAACCAGAAGAAGAGGAAGAAGACGAAGAAGAGGAAGGAGATGCGGCAGCAGGACTCGGCGCTCTATTCGGCTGATTTAGAATATTTAATTTAAAGAAATTGAGTAAAATTTAAACTTTGAGGTGATTATAATGGAGTACGTATACGCAGCAATGTTATTGCACACAACCGGTCAGGAAATTAACGAAAAAAACGTGAAGAAAGTCTTAGAAGCAGCAGGCGCAGAAGTTGACGAAGCAAGAGTTAAAGCATTAATCGCAGCTCTAGAAGACGTTGATATTGAAGAAGCTATGGCAAAAACTGCAGCAGTAGCAGCACCCGCAGCGNNTATTTAGATCATGAATCATCAATAAATCAAATGAATGATTTCTATGATCTTTTTTAATTATTTTTTTTTATATACTATTTTTGAATTAAAATGTAGACTTTCAAATACCATAAATCTTAATAATATATNNACAAACAAATCTCAAACTAATTTAGTAAAAATATTAAAATGAAAAACATATTTAAAAAAAAATTACGTTGATTATCATGTCTCGCCAACTAGAAGAATTAGGATTTACAAAAAAAAAGTGTGCAACTTGTGGAAACGACTTTTGGTCCATAGGGGACAGGACAACTTGTGGAGATGCACCTTGCGATAGGTACGAATTCATAGGGAACCCTGCCACACCAAAAAAATATGATCTATATGATATTCAGAGAGAATTCAACAACTTCTTCAAAGAAAGGGGACACACCCCAATAAATAGATACCCTGTTCTTGCTAAACGCTGGAGAGATGATGTTTTTCTTGTTGGCGCCTCAATATATGACTTTCAACCATGGGTTACCTCAGGTTTAGTTGAACCTCCTGCAAATCCTCTAGTAATTGCACAACCTTCAATAAGACTCAACGATGTAGATAATGTAGGAAGAACAGGAAGACATATGACCTGTTTCACAATGGGAGCACATCACGCATTTAATACAGTTGAAAATCAGGTTTACTGGAAGGATGAAACTGTGAAGTACTGTCATGACTTCATAAAACATATAGGTATAGATCCAAAAGAAATAACCTACATAGAATCATGGTGGGAGGGTGGTGGAAATGCTGGTCCATGCTATGAAATATGTGTGAGAGGAGTAGAACTTGCAACCCTTGTTTTCATTCAGTATGAAACAACCACAGAGGGACTTAAGGAAATTCCTCTGAAAATAGTTGACACTGGCTACGGTCTTGAAAGATTTGCATGGATATCCCAAGGAACACCAACAGCTTATGATGCCTCATTCGGACCAGTAATAGACCAGCTTAAAAAATTGGCAGGGGTAGAGCTGGATGAAGACATTTTAGCCGAGAATGCACGTATTGCCGGTATGATGGACATTGAGGATATTGCAGATCTGAAAGAACTTCGACGCAGAGTTGCTGAAAGGCTTGGAATTTCTGTTGAAGAACTTAGAAATGCAACGGAACCCATGGAAGCGGTTTATGTCATAGCAGATCATACACGTTGCCTTTGTTTCATGATAGCAGATGGAGTAATACCCTCTAATGTTAAAGAAGGTTACCTTGCAAGGCTTGTGTTGAGAAGGACCATAAGATTCATGAATGATCTGGATCTCAAAGAATCCATAGGTGATATCATGAAAATACAGCTAGAATTCCTTTCTAAAACCTACCCCGAGATCAAAAAACAGCAAACCCACATACTTAACGTTGTAAACCTAGAAGAACAAAGATATGGAAAGACTATTATAAAGGGAAGAAAGCTGGTTGAAAAAAGTATTAAAGACCTTAGAAAAGAAAATAAAAATGAAATACCCGTTTCAATGCTTATAAAACTCTACGATTCCCATGGAATGCCTCCTGAAACTATTGAGGAAATAGCCAGATTAGAAAACTTCAAAGCTGAGGTTCCTGATAATTTTTATACCCTAGTTGCAGCAGAACACTCCGAAGAAATTTTAGAGGAAAAAAAGAAAGTAGAATTGGATTTCTCAGATACTGACCTCGTATTCTACGACAATCCTTATAAAACAGAATTTGAAGCAGGAATTATTGGATTCTATGAGAACAATGTAATACTCGATAGAACCCTATTCTATCCTGAAGGTGGTGGCCAACCATCTGATGTGGGATTTATAAGAGTAAAAGGAAATGAAATGGATAAGTTACCTGTTTTACATGCAGAAAAAGTTCATGGTGTTGTACTTCATAGAATGGACAAAAAAGACATTGAAAAATTAAAACCATACAGGGGATCAAGGGTGACTGGAGAGATAGACCCTGATCGGAGAACTTCATTAACACAGAACCACACATCAACCCATTTGATAGTTGCTTCAGCACGTAAAGTACTTGGAAGCCATATCTGGCAGGCTGGAGCCCAAAAAGGTGTTAAAAAATCAAGAATCGATTTGTCTCATTACAAAAGAATTTCAAACAATGATGTTCAGGAGATAGAGCTTATTGTAAATAGGTATGTAATGGGAAATTATCCTGTCCATACAAAATGGATGGATAGAACCAAAGCTGAGAAAAAATACGGATTTAACCTTTATCAAGGGGGAGTTGTTCCGGGTGCTAATATAAGAACTGTTAAAATAGATGGTATAGATGTTCAGGCTTGTGCTGGAACACATGTTAAACGAACTGGTGATATCGGTCTGATAAAGATCACAAAGACTGAAAGGATCCAAGATGGTGTTGAAAGACTTGAGTTCTCAGCAGGAGAATGGGCTATTAAAGCCGTTCAATCAAATGATAACATCCTCAAAGAGAGTAGCAGTGTCTTTAAAGTCACATCTGAACAGCTGCCCAAAACATGCAACAGGTTCTTCAGTGAATGGAAGGCTTTTAAAAATGAAATTGAAANNGTATTATCCTGTGTTGTGGAGGCTGATATGAAGGAACTTGTGAATATCGCAACTGACCTCATAGAAAATGAGAATGGAATGGATGTGGTGGTTGTTGGAAACCGCGAAGGTAAAATCGTTGGTGCTTCCTCTAAGAAAGCTTTGGGTATTGGTGTGGAGGTGAATGAGATCATAATGGGTGCCGCTAAAATACTTGGTGGAGGCGGAGGAGGAAGACCAAATCTTGCCCAAGGAGCAGGTCCAAATTCTGATAAAATAGAAGAAGCATTAAAATTTGTAATAAACCAGATTAAAAGTGTTTCACGATGAAAAGGGATTTTTGTCATTTTAATAAATTTTTAATACAAGTTTAACTGTATTAGTAAATATTTTTATATTTAATAAAAAAAATGAAATATTTTGTTAATAACACTTTATAAAGATCAAATTTCTAGGAGAGAAAATGAGGATCCGCAGCATAGAAGAAATAAATCAGAAGATTAAACATGGAGATGCAACCGTACTTACAGCCGAGGAAGTATCAATACTCGTTCGTGAAGGCAATACCCCTAAAGCCGAAGATGTCGATGTTGTCACCACAGGAACCTGTGGAATAATGTCAGGCACGGCTGCAATACTCCATGTTCCTGTTTCAGATCCTGGTGCATTTAAAAAAGCAAAAAAGATTATTCTAAATGGTGTCCCCGGATCTCCCGGGCCCTGCCCCAATGAATGGCTTGGATCAGTTGATATGATAATATATGGAACAGCACACAGTATCTACGATCATAGTTATGGTGGAGGATTTTTATTCAAAGACCTTGTGAGTGGAAAGGATATTGAAGTTGAAATGGAATCTACAGATGGGGAAATAATAAAATCAAAAACGAACATCAATGAAATTGGAACAGCTCAGATGATCGGAACAAGAATGGCCTTCAAAAACTATAACTCATTTACCAATCCGTCAAAAGAACTTGTATCCTCTATATTCCACGCCATTGACATGGATGGACCTTTCAAGGGNNCCCAAATGGATCCTCATTATCTTGGTGGTTTCAAAACAGGTGCAGGTCCCGAAGTATTCGACAGTGTTGCCGCAGCAGTACCCATTTTGAATGAAAATATCTTTAAACAGACATTTATTCAGAACAAAGATATAAAACTGCCAGTAGCAGATATACGTGGACGTCATAAAATATTAGGATTTACCGATTATGGACAGGTATGGGAAGTTTCAGATGAAAGACCAGTTTACCATCCCGAAAATTGTTTAAAATGTGAAATATGCATTGTGCGAGAAAGATGTCCTACGGGTGCTTACACCGATACATTGAATACTCGAAGATGTTTTGGCTGTGGAATGTGTGCATACTCCTGTACAAACAATGCATTCACAATGAATTCTGGAAGTGTTAACTTCATGTTCGATAACAAATCAGTTGGTATGCCAATAATATGCAGACAATCTGACATAAAACGAGCACGTGAACTTTCTGCAGACCTTAAAAAGAAAATAGAAAATGGGAAATTCATTTTAAACAGCTGTCTGGATTGATTCAAAANNTTTTTGGATTATAGTGTAATATTTGAAAAACCAGGTAAGGAGTGTAAAGCTCCTGAAAACAGGATCATACCTAGAACGAAGCCAAATAGAAGAGCAACAACTAAAAATAAGATTATGGCCAGAAGTGCAGAAGAACCGGATTTCTTGGTTTCATATTCTTCCATTGTTCCATTTCCATAATACTCTTCAGATTCATAAGTACGTTCTACAGGCTTAAATTCATTTTCTTGATTCCTGTGCTCTTTCTTGTCCCTGAAAATTAAAT
>PMMY01000250.1 GCA_003162655.1 Methanobacterium sp.
GGTGCGGAAATATAGGTTGAAAATAATGCAATCTATTTAATCAATTGTAAATTCAATTTTATGGTAGCTCATTTAAAGATGTGAATACAATAAAATATCACCTCTAAATTAGGTTGATATCTATTTATTAAATGAAAATAGAAAAATATTAGATAAAAATGTATTTTATTATATCGTAAGTTAAATTAATTAAAATAAATTATATTCATCAAACTATTCAAATTTTAAAAATTAATAAAAAAATTAAGGCGATAATATGTTAAATGAACTTCAGAAGGAGATCATAACACTCAAAAAAGATAAAAATGCAATCATACTGGCCCATAATTACCAGACTGGAGATATACAGGAAATTGCAGATTTTATAGGTGATTCACTAGAACTTTGCATCATGGCATCAAAGATCAAAGAAGCAGATCTGGTTGTTTTCTGTGGAGTTGACTTCATGGCAGAGACTGCAGCCATTTTAAATCCTAATAAACGAATAGTACTACCAGATAAAGAGGCAGAGTGTCCAATGGCCCACATGTTGACAGCTGATGAGCTAAAGACATACAAAAAGAGATACCCCGATGCAGCAGTTGTTCTCTATGTAAACACACTTGCAGAAGCGAAAGCCGAAGCTGATATACTCTGTACATCTGCAAACGCTGTTAAAATAGTTGAAAGTCTTGATGATGATAGAATTCTTTTCGGCCCTGACATGAACCTTTCATGGTTCGTTTCCCACCAAATAAAAGACAAAGAAATTATACCTGCACCCGAATCAGGGNNGTCCATCCAGAATGCGATCCTGAAGTTCAGGAATATGCTGACTACATTTTGAGTACAGGCGGAATGATAAAACATGTTGCAGAGTCAACAAAGAATACTTTCATAATAGGAACAGAAGTTGACCTTGTAACCAGGCTTAGACGAGAAAATCCAGATAAAAACATAATTCCTGCTTTGCAAGATGCAATATGTGAGAATATGAAGTTACACACCCTTGAGAAGGTTAAAAATTCACTTATAAACCAAGAGTTTGTAGTAAAAGTTCCTTTGGAAATAGCAGAAAGGGCAAAGATCGCCATAGATAGGATGTTAGAAATATCTTAAAACAATTTTTATGGATTATGATCTAATTACAAAAAAAACCTATAATTTATACCAATATTTTCACTTAAGAAAACAGAATTTGAAAATAATTATAATTGAACAATCTAAATTTAAATTATCCAAGTACATTCAACTTCTTTAAAAGGTTAGTTCTCTCATTTTTTAATTTTTCTAAAAGTTCTTTATCGGTATCTTCCTGTTTTTCAAGATATGCTATTGTAACTGTTATCGCTTCAAGATTCGTTTCTGTCTGGTTTATAGGCATATTATTCCCCCTATCAATAATAATAGTTTACATAATTGAAGTGGTATGAAATTAATAATATTGTTTAGACATAATATGGTATATAAAAGAGTGTAAAATAATTAAAGTTTATTATAAAATAATTTAAATTAAATTTCAACAAAAAAGGTATCACATGCGTTCACGACGAGGAGTTGTAAACCTACCACTTCATGGTGGGAAAGCCCCAAAATGGCTTTTCAACAGAATGGTTAAATTAACAGCCGGTGTAGTTGATGTGATGCTCTACGAGTACGATTCAAACGAATTTCTAAGGCGTATTTCAGATCCCCACTGGTTCCAAGCTTTCTCTTGTGTGTTGGGTTTTGACTGGCACTCATCAGGAACAACTACCACAACTTGTGGTGCCCTGAAAACTGTTATAAATCCTGAAAAACATGGTATGGTTGTTGCAGGTGGTAAAGGTCGTGCTTCGAGAAAAACACCTTCTGACATAGAAACCGCAGGGGATTTATTCTCACTTTCAAATAGAAAAATTGAAGATCTTGTTCATTCAAGTAAAGTATCAGCCAAAATTGATAATTCTTGTATTCAAGATGGATATCAACTTTACCACCACTCATTCATATTAACTGAAGAGGGGAATTGGGCTGTTATTCAGCAGGGAATGAACCAAGAAACGCGTTATGCTAGAAGATATCACTGGCTTGGTGAGTCTGTGGACGATTATTTAGAAGAGCCCCACGTAGGGATATGCTGTGATAGTCAAACCGATAACACCCTTAATATGACTGCCATAGAAAGTGATAATGCAAGGGATGTTAGCGTAGACCTCATATGTGACAATCCTGAACATTTGAAAAAGTACTTTAAGGATAGAACACCTATCATTTCCAAGTCTCAGATGAAACTTGATAACTACTTCAGTGAACTTAAAATGCCTCGCCACCATCCAGTGCTTGACCAAGACCTTTCGGATCGAGAATTTGAAGTTTTAAAACGTGCTTGGGAACTTCAACCTTCAAATTATGAAGAGTTGATTTCACTCGAAGGTATGGGTCCAAAGAAGATCAGAGCTCTAGCTTTGATATCAGACCTAATCTATGGTTCAAAACCAAGTTGGGAAGATCCTGTGAAGTACAGTTTCACCCACGGAGGAAAGGACGGATATCCTTATCCTGTGGATTGCGAAGTCTATGACCATTCCATTCAAACCCTAAAAGAGGCACTTGAACAATCAAAAATTGAAAAAAAAGATAAATACAATGCTATAAAACGTCTGGAAGGTCTTGTTAAACCCGATATTAATTAATTTCTCATGAACATTCATAAAATTGAGTTATTATTCATCTTCCTGATAACTTCCATTGTATTCACCAGAACCAGTTACATCAAACACAACACCCTGAGCTATTCTTTCACCCCTTTTAACTGTGTAATCAAACTCACCATAATTGTATACCATGAATTGAAGAGTTCCATAGAATCCAGGGTCGCCTACAGCTGTATGTACTGATACAAAGGATCTTAAAAGGGTAGATCGAGGAAGATATAACATTGAACAGCCCTTAGGTATTTTAATTTTCCTATCGACAGTCGCAAGGTAAGCAGTNNTTTTAATATGTAAATGGGCGGTTCTAACTTTTTAATTTCTGGAAGATTTTTTTCATTGTCAATTAGGGAACCTGGACCAACCTGCACAAAAACTTCATCAATTCTTAAATCAATTCCTGAAGGCTCAACAAGTTCTTTGAAATCTGGAAATAATTTTATAAGTTCATTTTCTCCTAGCATATAATACCTCGTTATTTGGATAGCAAATTTGTAATATAATTCTTATTTCTAATTTAACCTGTTTAAATTTATTCTTAAAAATTTTTTCTACCCCTAAAATATATGATTAAGTATTCTAATATTAATTTTAATAAAAAAAATTTCATTATTTTTTTTTATTAATCTTTTTTTTTATGAAAATTTTAAGGAGATAGTAATTTGAAAAATGTAAAGAAACACTTCGAAGAGGAAGCAGAAGAATTTGATANNCCACTTCGAAGAGGAAGCAAAAGAATTTGATAAAACTATACTAAAATTAATACCAATGTATAATGAAATGCTAGATTCCATGATATCTGTAATCCCATTTGGAAGTGAAGATAGGTTTAAATTACTTGATCTGGGCAGCGGAACAGGGAACATTACAAAAAAAGTCAAAGAAAAATTCTCCAACTCCATGATAACCTGCATCGACATAGCAGAGAATATGATAGAGATGGCAAAGATTAAACTCGAAGCTTACAATGACGTAAAATATTATACAGGTGACTTCTCAGAAATAAATTTTGAAGATAAGTTCGATGTAGTTGTATCTTCACTGGCATTACATCATATAAAAACTGATGAAAATAAGAAGAAGTTTTACAGTAGAATTTATGGTATACTTAAGCCTGGAGGAGTATTCCTGAATTCAGATTATGTCCTTGGATCGAACTATAATTTAAACAGGATTTACAGGAGAAAATGGATCGATTTCATGCTTCTGAATTTGCCAGAAATAGAAGTAAAAGAAAAATGGATTCCAAAAGAAATGGAAGAAGATTTTCCAGCACCNNTGGATATGCAGTTTATTGTGGAACTCGGCCATAAAGTTGATTCTGAATAAAAAACAAGATTTTTATATTATTAAAGACATAATAAAACTTAGAATACTTTATACTAGAATTGAATAATTCCACCAGGAGAATAAAACATGAAAGCCAGCGAGTTTATAGGAATGAAAGTTTTGGATAAAGAAGCAAATGAAGTGGGTAAAGTAGCTGAAATTGCTGTGGTATTTAAAAAATGTCTCGTAGATAAGATATTCATTTCAATTGGATCTGCATTGAATAAAAAATATTTGGTTATAGTTGATGAAGACATAGCCGAGGTTGGAGACTACTTGCAGTTAAAAATTGATAAAGAAGGAATTGATGAAAAGGTTAAAGTGGATAAGATTGAAGAATTCCTGAATAAAGGAACCAGGTTCAAGGACTTCATTGGAAGAACAGTTCTGACTATTAACGGGATGGAAGTAGGTAAAATTACGGATATGGTTATAGATCCAAAGGGCTGTCTCATACACAACATAATAGTAACAACTGGTGGTACCCTTAATAAAAAACATTTGATGATCTCTGATGAGGATATAAATGCTATGGGTGATTACATGATACTCAAGCTAGATCCGGAACAAGTAGAAGATAGAGTAATGGATTAAATTTAATTTATTTTTTTATATTAATACATTATTACACTTGAAAAATCTATACCATAAATTAATTGTAAATGGGTTATATATAGTAATTAACCAATTATCTGTTCAACCATCCATTCTGGTTTGAATTCCATTATATCCGAATAGGATTGACCAGTTCCCAAAAAGAGTATTGGTTTTTGTATAACATATCCAATAGAAAGTGCTGCCCCACCTTTAGCATCTGCATCTGCCTTAGTTAGGATTATGCCATCAATTCCAACCGCATCATTGAATTTTTGAGCTTGTTCAACCGAATCATTTCCAGTTAAAGCATCCCCTACATATATAATGAGATCAGGTTTAATAACCCGTTTAATTTTCTTCATCTCATCCATAAGATTAATGTTGGTCTGCATTCTTCCTGCAGTGTCCACAAGAACCAGTTCTTTTCCCTTGGCTTTGGCATGTTCAACAGCATCATATGCCACAGCTGCTGGATCGGCTCCCTTTTTGTGTTTTATTATCTTCACACCTAATTTATCAGCATGATAGGTTAACTGTTCAATTGCACCGGCTCTAAACGTGTCTGAAGCTGCAATTACAGGAGTATAACCCTTTTCCATATAATATGTCGAGATCTTAGCTATTGTAGTTGTTTTACCAGTACCATTTATACCCACAAACATGATCTTGAGTGGTTCACCAGTTTTTTTAGCTTCTTCAATCAGCATCGAGATATCCTTACCTTCAATATCTAGAATATTTTCAATAGCCTTTTTAAGTGCTTCCTTAGTGAAATCTGAAACATCATTTCTGCGCTTGATCTTACGACCAACTAAATCTTCTTTAACAGATTTAATTATCTCTTCAGCTACATCCATTGCAACGTCACCTTCCAAAAGTGCCATTTCTAGTTCAAATAAGATATCATCTATATCTTTTTCTGATATGGTTCTATGACGTACAAAAGAGAATATGCCGGACTTTTCTGATTCTTCTTCTGAAGTTTCAATATTGTCAGATTTAATTTCATTGGTAGAATTTTCAAATTCTAATTTAGTTTCAACAGATTGTTCAGAATCATCTTTAACCTCTTCAGATGTCTTTGGTTTACCCCTTAGGAATCCCATAAAACCTGATTTATTGTTATCAGGTTCACTTTTNNTTGGATTTCTTTTACAGATTCATCATCGGATTTACCCTTAAAAGATTTATCGAGAATTTCAGATTTCTCAGTCGTCTCAGAAACTTTTGTTTCTGAAGCTTCTAATTCCTCTTCCTCTGTGATCTTATCCGATATTTTTCCTATGGTACCTGCAAACTTATTTTTAAGTGATTCGAACAAAGAGTTTTCACTCCTTTAAATTTAACTAGATAATATTTTTTATAATACAAAATTAAAGGATTGTTCAATCTAAACTTGTCCTTCAACTTTTTGCATGAGCTCTTCTGCTTCTGGACTCCTCTTCATGATGTACTCGGTTATCTTTTGGAGATCTGAGGACATCTTATCTCTTAATTCTTCCAGCTCAGTCCTTTGTTCGATTATCGTGTCTTTAGCGTCATCTATCTTCTTTCTAACAGCTACTCCTGCACCAAGACCGATTATTACTTCATCTGTGTTTTTAAGATCAGTAATAAGAAAAGATCCCGCACCTATTGGTACTAATGTTTCTTTGTTGTCTTGTCCCTTCACAGTAGCTAGAGTATCCATTGCAACTGAAAGTTCGGTGATTGTAGCGTTTAAAGTATCTATCTGTTGCTGAAGAACTTCTGCCTGTCCCTGATAGGTATTAAGCTCGTTTACCAATGCTTCAAGTCTTTGTTTGTCTTCCATTTCGATCACTTGTTTGATAATGCCTTGATGATTGGATCTTGAGCTTCGTCCTCTGAAATCTCTTTGATATCCTCTATGAATATCTTGTTTCTACCTATTCTGTGTTTGCTACCAAACTCAGAATATATTTTCTCGCGTATATCGTCTTCACTAACGGCTTTTAATTCCTTAGTGAAATGTTTAAGGCCTTGGCCCATCATAAATTTTCCCTGAACTTTAAATATCTTCGTCTTCATAAATATCCCTCAAGAAAACCTAATGCTTCCTCTATTCTTGCAAGTTCAGGACCTGTTGTATTCAGTCCTACCATAACTCCCTTTGAGTTGGCCACTGCACAAGCACCTACTAGCTGTGTTCCGTTGTTAACGGTTCCCACATCAGCAGGGGTTTTGAACAATTTTTCAATGGATTCAAGTTCATCTTCGCTTGCTGCGGGATGTACAAGTACTCCTTTGTTGGTTGCTGCTGCAACTGATCCTGTTATTTTAAAATTGGCTATACTTCCCCTTTGAACTTCAACGTCTAGAACCTGGGATATTACTTCAATGGCTTTATCAGAGATAAAAGGATGTACAAGTGCACCGAAGTCGTTTGCTAGAATGATATTTCCAACAGCTGTAAGCTTGTCTGGCAACCTTTCAACTTCTATTCCTTCTTTCCTGATTATTTCTAACTCATTGTCAAAGGTATACTTTGAAACTACTATGCCATTTGAATTTCCACAAGTAAGGGCCCCAGTCAGGTTACTTCCACTGATGGGGGTTTTAATAACTGAAACATCTAAACATTCAGTTATCAAATCCACCATTCCATCCAAGATGTTAGGTGGTGTAATTGCAATTTTTTCTGTGGCAGATATTGAAACGCCAAGATTTGGGCTTCCGCCCATATTGATCCTTCTAATCATAAACTTACCTATTCAACCAAGGTGACTGATACAGAACCATCCTCTTCCTTCGTTGCTTTTACTTTAATTTTTGGTGGTACCTTTTGAATCCCTCTTTCCCATATTTTCTCGTTTACAGATGAGTCTATTTTAATATCATCAGATTTCATATGTTTTTTTAGGAATTCTCTTACCAACCTTATTGCCTTAGGAGACCGTATGGTCCTTGGCACTCTTTTAACATCCCTTAATGGGATAATGTAAACTCTTTCCATTTAAATCATCACCTATGCTTTGACCTTACTTCTTCTCCATTGTCTCATCTTCGGATGAGTACGGACCTTTCTTGATGTTTTAAGCATTGCCCAAAGAGGCACGCGTCTGTTTTGTTTTGTGGCCTTTGAAAGTCTTAATTTCTTTGCACATGGTTTATTTCTACTCATTTTCTCTCCATCCTATTACTCTTGATTGTAAATGTTCGGGGAATATTTTGAAGGCAAGTTTTTCACCCTCAAGTTTGGAAATAAGAAATCTTATCTCTATCTCATAATCAGAATTATTCTCCATACTAGATAACTCTTTTTTTACTTGGAAAAGATTTTTTGAAAGATGATTTATGGATTTATGACCAAATCCTCCAAGATTAATGTATTCAACATCCTTTCTATCTTCGAAACTTCTAACTTCGTTGAAATCAAGTTTTGGAACCCTATCATCACGCCTTGTTCCATCTGCAACCAATATATAATCATTAGCCACAAGTTCAAGTGCGTGTTTATGTATCTGATTTATACCGTTGTTGGGAAATCCATCATTTATAATGGTGTCCACGGCACTTTTAAGCATATATGGCTCTGCCTTCAGGATTTTGTGTTTGAATCCAAGATTTGATGCTGACAATNNGCCTTCATTTATCCATCATCTTTTCAATAACTACGGGAAATCTTGATATCTCTCTTCTTACCAATGAGTTTTCTAAGAAGCTCTTTGAGCTGATCATCAGTTATCTTAGATTGAACACGACCCGCTTGAGCTAGTTGAATTAGTTGGATCTCTATCTGATCAACAAATTCTGGTTTTGTGAGTCTGATATTTGCAAGCCTTGCCCTAGCTTCGGGTGTCAATAACTGCATCATTGCCTCTCTTTTCTGGGTTTCTAATTCCCTGCGCATCTGTTCTTGTTGTTGCTGCTCGGCTTGTGGAGATTGTTGTGCAGCTTGCTGCTGAATTTGCTGCATTCTTTTGCGCCTTATCTCTTCGATGTCAGTCATCTCAGACCTCCGTTAGTACTTTGAAAGTTCAGGGATATCTTTTTTAAGTTTGTGAGATGTTTTATCAAGAAAAGATTTACCCTCAGGTGTTACAAGTCTTCCTTCTCCAACTTTGCGGACATATCCTGCGTCTTCAAGCTGGTGTAGCGCTCCTCTAATTACTGCACCACTGCCCTGTCGGAATTTCTCTGGACTTGTACCTCTATCTTTTTTACCACCGTAGTAGGTTTTAAGACTGTTTACACCCACAGGACCATCCATGTAAACCTTTCTCAATAGGGATGCACATCTAACATACCACCAGTCAGGGTTGTCGGGTCTTCTTTCTTTATGGACACCTGTTTTAACAAAGGTTGCCCACTCAGGGGGGGTTATTTTCTTGTTTTGGTTTAGTTCCTTTGCAACTTCGCTTATGAGCGAATCTGCTGGCACATCGTAAATTGTAGTCATATTATCCTCCTAATTTACCTCTTTTTTTTGAATATTACAGCAACGTTACCTCTAAAATCAATAAGTTTAGAATTAGACTTTTCAATGATCTCGGTAATATAGTTTTGTTTCTCTCCAGATATACCTTTTGAAAATCTCAACTTTACAACTTCATATTCTTTGAGCTGTCTCTTTATCTCTTCTAAAACACTCTCATTTATTTTTGATTTTCCTATGTTTATTGTGATAGTTGAAAGTGATCTGTTCATCAGTTCCTTTTTTGGAGGTGTTATTATGTTCAATTTTTCTCCTCCTTCTCTCTTTTTTTTCTTTTATATATGGAATTTTATTGATGTTCCCGCATTCAAGGCATTTGATAACCACACTTGAATTGGACAATCTTATCTGGCAATTTAAACCAGGCTTCAGGAAGTGGTGGCAGCTTCTGCAGAACCTCTTACCCCATTTAGCGGGCATCTTCATATTGTATCTTTTTGCAATGTTTTGAGCCATTTCAACGTAACGGTCAGACCTTTCCGGGTGTTTGGTGAATTCTTCTTCGGCCCTGTTAAAAAGGATGTTTATTCTTTCTTCCGCTATCTTTAACATCCATTTCGGTCTTCTTCCCCTTCTCAAAGTTTAACCTCTCGTGGTAAACTGCAAATACCAGAATATAGAACTATTAGTCTTAAAATTTTTAGCTCATATGGGTTTTGAATCCTAAAGGAGTAGATCCCTAAAATTCTAAGAACTTTACTTAAGAATAATATTATAATTTATTTACCTTACCATTTAAAAAGCTTTGCTTCACTAAATCCCAATTGGCTACTAATAAGAAGATCATCAATGAAAATAATGGAAAAAAATTTTTTTATTTATCACATTTTTTTTATCCTAGTTTTCATCTAGATAATCCTCTAGAAAGTTAAGTTTGCCAGGTGGAAAATGTTTTTTACCATCTAAAATTTTGATTATAATTTCCGCAACATCTTCAACACCCAGATCACTGGTATCCAACTCGTTCACCTTTTCACCATGTATTTCTACAGCTTCGAATGTACAGATATCAAGGGCCTCTGCTTCAAGGTTCTCTTGAACTTTAGAATCAGACCATTTCCTTTTATTCAATCGTTTTCGTAAAATATCCGGTCGTGATCTGAGAACAATTACAGTTTCCACTAGTTCTTCTACATCAAAGTAATGGGCAAGATGGCCCTCAATAACAATTAATTGTTCCTTACTAAATTCATCAAGTGCAAGCTTGATCTCCCTTGAAAGAGAGGATAGATCCACTACTTTGTATCCTTTTTCCTCATCATATCCATTGTAGATGTGTTTTTCAGTTATAAGATCATTAATATTTATTAAAGGAGATTTGAGATTCTTAGAAACTATCTTTGATACTGTTGTCTTTCCTGTTCCAGGACTTCCGGTTATAATTACTGCAACCATATGAATCTTAGAAAATTTAAATAAAAAAATAATCTGGTTAGTTTTCCGATAAAATATTATTTCAGTTTTTCAATGAGTATTTGGGCTACCCTTTCACCAGACAGGAGCATTCCACCAAATATTGGACCCATACGTGGAGATCCATGTACTGCATTTGCTGCCATTCCTGTAACATATAATCCAGGGTATACTTCGGTTGTGTTATCTACTACTAGACTTTCCGCCTTGTCTGCCCACATGGATTTTTCACCCATGATCTTCCCTGTTTCAGTTGCAAGTTCTACCTCCATCTTGTTCTCAAGTATTTTCACAACTTCACACGGATGTCCCGTAGCATCTATTACTGCCTTTGAACGTGCAGTTAATGGGTCTACGTGTAGTCCTCCCATTTCTACGGCTGTCCAATTAAGAACAACTCCCTCAACTCCCATGTCCCTCATCATAACATCTTCAATAGCCATTAAGTTGAAGATCTTTAATCCTGCTTTACAAGCCTCTGAACAAATGGTTGAAACACATTCAATGGAATCAGCTACGTAATAACCTTCTTCATATTCTGTGGTTCCTACACCAAATTCATCTAGGATCCTTTTGCTTTCCTCTTGGACTACGATCTTGTTGAACATCATACCGCCGCCCCACATTCCACCACCCATAGAAAGTTTTTTCTCAAAAAGAGCCACTTTAAGACCTGCTTTTGCAAGGTAATATCCTGCGGTGAGTCCTGCCGGACCACCTCCACCTATAGCAACATCCATTTCAGTATAGTCCAGGAAATCCTGCATGAAACCTTCAATTATCGCCTTTGAAACAGTTATATCATCCAATTTCATTTTTTCACCACTTTCATATAGTTTTTTATCCTATAAAAAATCTTTCAATGTAATTTTTTGAAATCAATTCTTTGGTTTAAACGAGTTAATTCCAAGAATTTATTTCTTAATAATCAGCCTTAAAACATCTTTATCGTTCAAAACATGATCCAAACCTACTTTTTGGCCAGGAAATTTCACAGAAGTCCCCCATACCTTGGCATGTCTGAAGTTTTTAATGAAGTCCCTATGGAGCTTTGCAGCAACTTCCCCCACGGTTGAACCCTTTCTTATTATCATTGGCTCTTCTAAATCCGCTTTCTTACCTTGAGGTTTTAGATAAAGACGTATAAGTTCAAGTCTATCAAATATTTCATCCTTGAGCTCTTCAGTATTAATACCCTTGTCTGCTGCTATGAAAATAGCTTCGGGCATTTCCAATCTGGTTTTTTCTAGGTGTTCCTCGTCTGCAAGGTCTATTTTGTTTAAAACTACTAACATTGGTACGTAGATACAGCTTGGATCCATTGAATCGATAAAACGATCAACTGTAACATCCTCCCTTATGAGTACGTCAGCACTGTGTATACCATACTCATTGAGAACTGATCTTATGGTCTTCTCATCAATCTTGGTGAGAGGAACTGTTGCTAAAACGTGTATCCCACCCATCTTAGTTTGTTTAACAGTCACGTCTGGAGGTTTTTCGTTTGCTCTTATACCAATGTTTCTGAGCTCTTCAATGATTACCTTCAAGTGTTGAGGATTAAAAACATCAAGAACCATAAGTATGAAGTCAGCGTTTCTAGCAACGGATAATATTTCTCTTCCACGTCCCTTACCCCTAGAAGCTCCTGTAATAATACCTGGAATGTCCAGTATTTGTATCTTAGCCCCTCTGTATTCCATTACCCCCGGAACAATGTCCAAGGTGGTGAATTCATATGCTCCTATTTTGGAATCTGCATTGGTTAGCTGGTTTAAAATTGTGGATTTTCCAACCGACGGGAAACCTAAAAGTACTACAGTGGAGTCACCACTTTTTTTTACGTGAAACCCCCTTCCTTTACCCCCTGTACTGCTCCGGGTAAGTGCATCCTCCTTGAGCTTTGAGAGTTTGGCTTTTAATTTTCCTATATGATGGGAAGTTGCCTTGTTGTAGGGAGTTTTCTTAATCTCCTCTTCGATTTCTCTGATTCTGTCTTCAATAGCCATAAAACTCACATAAAATTAGTTTAAGATGATATATTTTCAGTAATAAAATGCTTTAAAATTCTTCTTATATGATTTAATTCATTATTTTATTGGATCAAATCAGTTATTTATGTATTATTGTCAATTTTATACGTGTAAATTATAATTTGATTTGTTTCAAGCAATAATTCAATTCTGTAATACGAATCCAATTTTAATTGATCAACAAATGGTTATTTATTCCTTCAACTTAAAAAAAGTTTTTAATTAAAATTTTTCTAAAAAAAAAATAAAAAAAGGGATAAGAGGGTATATTTAGTATGT
>PMMY01000207.1:0-1434 GCA_003162655.1 Methanobacterium sp.
GTTTCGTCGCCCATTAGTTTAACAGATATTTCGGGGTTAAATCCCCTGCCTATGGCTTTTACTATGTAACGGGCTTTCCATACCGCTAATGGATCTTCTGTTTCTTCCGTTGGTGATATTGCGACGCTTCCAGCTTCACTATCCACTATTATCTCGGTTTTGGTTAAGTTTTCAATTTCATTCTTTGTAATNNAGCAAGCTTTAATGGAGTTATTTTTTCCTTTTTGAGAGCTTCTGCAGCTTCTATTATTTTGCCTTTATAATATACTTTTCTATCCTCATAAATCCATAATTTTACTTTTAATTTGATCCTTAGATATCTGGATGCCCATTTTTTTAAAATCTCTAAATAAGTTGTTTATATCCCTGTTTAAAAGCTCCCTTGATATGGGATGGTCAACCATAACACCTTGGGAGATGTCAATTATAACAGGTTCTCCATTATCTATTAATATATTGTAGCCGGATAGGTCACCATGAACTAATTTAGCATCTTTATAAAGTATTTTAACATAATCCAATATTTTATTAGCTACATACTCTGGATCAGATATTTTGGACTGCCTCATTAGCTGTGCAGGATTTCCAATATCGTCTCCTATGAATTCCATGACCAAGATATTGTTTTTTGCAATTATTGGTTTTGGAACTCTTACACCAACTTCCTGGGCTCTTGTTAAATTTCTTAATTCTTTGGTAACCCAAGTGTTAATTAACTGACGTTTGTTTGAAGTTTTGACGTTGAATCTAGGGTCTCCTTGGATGTAATACTGCATTTTTTTGAAATCTGAGGTTCCAACTCTGTATATCTTCACTGCAACGAATTTTCCTTCATCGTTGATTCCTTTGAAGACATTAGCTTCTTTCCCGGTACTTATGGCTCCTTGTAACTGATTTATATATCCCATTTTCGCAAGTTTGTAGAGTGTATTAAGTGTCAGCCTATCAAAAACTTCACTTCCAACTTTTCTGTCCTCATCGCCCTTTAAACGTTTCTCTGACAGAATCTTTCTCAAATCGCTGTCTGCCTTTGATACCTTCGAGCACATGCAGTTTTCACCATTATAAAAGAGCTTTGTTCATCTTTTATTATTAAGACCTTATTATCATAAGTTAAATTTAGAATAATATCCAAAAATTATGGTAGACTAGATTTAAAAGCTTAAAATAGTATGGATTTATAAACAGTCTGGATGAACCAGTTTTTATATAATTCTAACCATTTTTAGATTTATTTATATATCTATTAATTTATTATAGTTTTAAGTAACCCCTTCTTTCAAGCCAGTTGGCCTCTGTTCGGGTGTATCTCCATATAACATCTGCTTTTTCATCGCTCTGGAAGTCCCATGGCTTTATTAAAACCACATCTCCTTCTCTTATCCAGATCCTCTTTTTCATCTTACCTGGAATTCTTGAGAGCCTAGTTTTACC
>PMMY01000207.1:1486-3829 GCA_003162655.1 Methanobacterium sp.
TATCCCATTGATCATTTAATCTTCCTATTTATATAGTGTTTTGGGGTATATAAAAAAGCGCATTTATTGAAGATAAGTGCATCCAGGAAAATTCATATTGGTTCATTTTATTTCTAAAATCTTTAGAGATCATCTGTTCATTGGATCTAACTTTTAAAGTTGATTTTAATTCTATTTTAATCATTTACTTGTCTAATTATATCTCTTTTAGTAATTAATNNTCGTAAAACAGGCGGTTTTAGGTAATTCTATTTATAATTTCAAGTGAAACATCCTAAACCTATTAAAAATTATAGTTTCCTTATTCATATTCTAAATTTTCTGTCCCATTTCGCATTTTTCCTTTGATTTTTAGAAATTCAGCGTTTTTTGAACATAAAAATCCAATAAGAGAGTTTTAATTCACGTTTTAATAGTTTTACAAGAGGAGAGATTCCTAGTTGTATAGGTTGGATCTATTTGTAAATTAAACTTCCAATGTAACAATATTTTTGATAATCTCAACCCTATTTTCCAAATCTTCATATAAATTTGAAACTCGTGCATAGGAAAGACTATCAAAACTTCGTGTTCAATGTACCCTCCAAGATTATAAAAGTAGTCTTTCATCTTCAGACATTCAACAATATTCAACATCATTTACATCAGCCTCCCTTCAAGGAGAATACTTTGTTTAGTTAGTGATATTATGTTATGCTGATATTGCATCTGAAGTTATCACAAAGATTATCGATGCCTTAAAATAAAATGTACTGAAAGATATACTAATTATTTGTAAGTTCATTAAAATCATTCATAAAGATTCTAAAAATAGATGTGGTAACATGGGACAAGAATTTCTAAATATAATGGATCCTGAGGATGTAAAAAAGATTATAAAGAATATTCCAATTAATAGGAGAGTCGAAAACATATCGCTGGAAAAATCATTGACAAGAATTCTTGCCGAGGATGTTCATGCAACCATAAACCTCCCACCATTCAGAAGGGCTTCAATGGACGGATATGCTTTAATAGCAGAGGATACATTTTCTGCATCTGAAGATGAGCCTGTAAGTTTAAAACTTATAGAAGTTGTTGGAGCGGGGGATGTTCCGGAAAAGAATCTGGTTAAAGGGTTTTGCACAGAAGTTTCAACAGGAGCACCTGTTCCTGAAGATGCAAATGGAGTTGTGATGGTTGAATTCACAGACAAAAATGATGGAGAGATACTTATCTATGAAAGTGTAGCCATTGGTCAGAACATAGCAAATGAAGGATCAGATATAATGGCAGGAAAACTTCTACTTCCAAGCGGTACCAGAATCACACCTGATAAAATAGGCGTTTTAAGCGCAATGGGCATGAAAAAGGTCCCTGTTTTTCAGAAACCCCGGGTTGCAATCATATCCACAGGGAATGAGATAATAAGTCATGATAAAGAATTGACATATGGTAAAATTTATGATATTAACTCCCAGACACTTTCAAGTGCTGTAATAACTTGTGGCTGTATACCGGTACATACTGAAATAGTAAAAGACGATTATAACTCTTTAAAAGACAAAATAAGTGAATTTAAAGATTTAGATCTGATATTAACATCTGGGGGAACTTCTGCAGGTACTGGTGATGTTTTAAGGGAGGTTTTAGATGATATNNGATTACAAATTTCTTTTCGGGCTTCCAGGATATCCGGTTGCTGCTTTAATGGTTTTTCACGTCTTTTTCGCACCATTTTTAAGGAAAATGGCATCTATAAACGCATCAACAAGTCTTCCATATAACAATGTTCTAGAACTTAAACTTTCTCGTAGATTCCGGCCTGCAAGGGGGAGAACCCATTATTTACTTGTGAAAATTGAAGAGGGATGTGCAGTTCCAATTTTAAAGGATTCTGGTGCTATAACNNTTGTAGAAGTAAACCCTCTTGGAGGACTAATAAATCCTTCATTTGATTTCAAATAAATTTTAATTCAGACAACCAATAAATTAAATTGCGAATTCATACTTCAAATATATCCCCTAAAACAACTCTTCTGTCTGTCTGAACAAGTTTTGGGATCTTCCCAAGGGTTCCAGCAGACTCGCCAACCACAACCAGTACACCCCTTAGAAGTTTTCTGAAGTCTTCAGCTGTATCAAGAGAATTTTGAACGGCATCAGGATCATTTTCTCCAAGTGCAGAGTTTGCAATAGAAGTTGCAAGCGCATCTGCAGTACTAGCTTCGTCTGCAAAAACAGTAACGGAATCAGACCTTCCAAAACTGATTGAATGTCCTACAGTGCCTGAAGAGGTACATACTCCCATGGGTGTTTTTCTGTATTTGATTTTAAATCCCAACTCTCCAGAAAGGGATGATT
>PMMY01000125.1:0-134 GCA_003162655.1 Methanobacterium sp.
TAAAAATTTAAATCGACTGAATATTCCAAATTTTAAATATCATTAATTATGATAATTTGATAATTTATTGAATTGATAAAAATTTCCACTCTACAATAATTTTTTTTTATAAAGTAGACTTTGTATATTTAAAA
>PMMY01000125.1:178-7501 GCA_003162655.1 Methanobacterium sp.
AGGGAGTATTGTTGTATAATTTATTCATTAAGAAATTATATTGAAGAATATTATACACCAAAAAATGATTGATAATACATGAAATGGTTAATGGAGATTTTTATATGTTAATAGGTGTTATATCAGATACCCACATACCTGAAAGAGCAGTTAAAATTCCTGAAACAGTTTTTAAAGCTTTTGAAGATGTTGAACTAATTTTTCATGCAGGAGATTTAGTTTCCTTAGATGTGCTTCACGAACTTGAAAATTTAGCACCTACATGGTGTGTTCAGGGTAATGTAGACAGGATGTGTGGTTTGAAACTTCCAAAACAGGAGATCATTAAGATTGACGGAATTAAGATAGGTCTTGACCACGGGGAAGTTTACCCAAGAGGAGACACACAACAACTTAAATATATAGGAATGGAAATGGGTGTAGATGTACTTATTACTGGACATACCCACACGTCATTTATAAAGGAAGTAGGTAAAATGTTGCTTCTGAATCCAGGAAGCCCTACAGTCCCCAGGATGTCGGATCCATCAGTTATGGTCCTGGAAATTAAGGATAATAATCTGGATGCAAATATTATTAAAATAGGAGAATCCAACTGCAGATCACTGAATTTCAAGGGACGTGAATAGGATGGGCAAGAAATGGAATATTGAAAGGAAAAATGAACACTACTACAAAATGGCCAAAAAGCAACAGTACAGATCAAGGGCTTCTTACAAACTTCTACAAATTAACAAACGTTTTAAAATAATTAAACCCCAAGATAAAGTAGTAGATCTAGGTGCCGCACCCGGAGGATGGTCTCAAGTGGCTCTTGAAGCAGTTGGAGAAGAAGGTCTGGTTATTGGTGTGGATCTTGAGTGGATAAGACCATTTGATGAAGAAAACTATTTAACAGTCCGTGGAGATTTTACAGATGAAAAAATTATCACACAAATAAAATCACTTCTTCATGGAATGGCACAGGTAGTGATATCCGATGCATCACCGAAATTATCNNGAAGATCTGCAGATCTGGCTGATAATGCCCTGAAAGTTTGCGATCATCTTCTCATGCATAGTGGGAACTTTATTATGAAAGTTTTTCAGGGATCAGAATATGATAATATTATAAAAAATATTAAAGAACGCTTTAAAATTGTCAAAACTACAAAGCCTCCATCATCAAAAAAAGGAAGCGTTGAAATGTACGTAATTGCAAAAGGTTTCAAAAGAATGTTCTAATCTCTCTATATTTTTAAAAATTAAATAACTGGATGTAAAATAAAATTAAAAAAAATATAAAAAGTAGAAAATTTGATTGAAATTTAAGGAGATTTTAGGATATCATACCTTTAACACTACTTATACTGGCCCTTGCCGTATCAAGCTGAGATTGCGCAGTACTAATCCTTTTTTGAACCTCATCTTTTGATTTACCCGATGCTAAAGCACTGTCAACATCTGATATTGCTGAATTAGCCTTTACAAGTTCAAGATCAGCGTTTATATAGGCTGTTTTTAAATTTTCATTATTCGAACTATCAATACTTGTTTTCATATTGTTATACTGCGACTCTAAAGTGTTGTAATTTGATTTCAGTACAGAAAGCTGATCATACGCAGATCCGCTGCCAACATCAGTAGAAATACCTGATGTTACCGAACTAATACCTATGTAAGCAAATAGCACAATAGTTGCAATGATCATCAGAATACCCAGCACGGATATACTCATAGAAGTAACTTTAAATAAGTTTAATCTTGACCTCTTCATTTCATCACCATTTCATTCAATTTATCATAGTGTAACAATAAGTTTAATGATAATACTAAAATTTAATTCATTATTCATATCACTGATCATTTATTATCAAGGTATAGCATATATTAATTTGTGATTTGATAATTTTATATTGTAAATTTTTTAACTAAATATATTAATATATGTAAAGATTATCTGATATTTCTATAGAATTAAATTTTAAGATTATGGAGTTAAGTACAACAATGCAATCTTCAACATCATCTACAGAAAAAACTAAACCTTCGGTTGCAAAATTTGAAGAGTTTTTCAGTTCCAAATACAAAGACACAGTATTTGAGGCCCTTGAAAAATATCCTGACGAAAGATCAGTGGTTGTAAATTATTCAGAACTTGAGATGTTCGATCCAGACCTTGCAGATCTTTTAATAGAAAAACCAGAAGAAGTTATAAAGGCTTCGCAGAAGGCAATTAAAAACATAGACCCCCTAGGTAAAAATGCTGAATTAAATATAAGATTTGAGAATATTAGAAATAATATCCAGTTAAGATTTTTAAGAAGTAAGTATATTGGAAAGTTCGTTGCAGTTGATGGAATTGTCCGTAAAACCGACGAAATCCGTCCCAGAATTGTTAACGCTCTATTCGAATGCAGGAGTTGTATGCGACTTCAAGAAGTACCGCAAACAAGTAATATGATAAGCGAACCTGCACTCTGCCAGGAGTGTGGAGGCAGATCATTCAAGTTACTCCAGGAAGAATCAGAGTTCATGGACACACAAACAACCAAACTTCAGGAACCCCTTGAGAATCTTTCAGGTGGTGAAGAACCCAAACAAATACTAGTTGTTATGGAAGACGACTTGGTTGACTCTTTAACTCCAGGTGATATAGTTAAAATTACTGGAATCATGAAAACTGTTAGAGATGAGAAAACTAAACGTTTCAAAAATTATATATACGGAAACTACATTGAACCTCTTGAACAGGAATTTGAAGAGCTTAAAATTAGTGAAGAGGATGAAGAAGAGATAAAAAGACTTGCATCAGATCCTGACGTCTACAACAAGATCATAAACTCTACAGCACCATCCATACAGGGTTATAGAGAAGTGAAAGAGGCTATAGCACTCCAACTTTTCGGTGGTTCCCCAAAGGAACTTGAAGATAAGACCAGAATCAGGGGAGATATACATATACTCATAGTAGGAGATCCAGGTATAGGTAAATCTCAGATGCTCAAATACGTTTCTAAACTAGCCCCCCGTGGAATTTACACCAGCGGTAAGGGTACCAGTGGTGTGGGACTTACAGCAGCAGCTGTACGTGATGAATTCGGCGGATGGTCGCTGGAAGCTGGAGCTCTAGTACTTGGTGACCGTGGTAATGTATGTGTAGATGAATTGGACAAAATGAGATCAGAGGATAGATCTGCTATCCACGAGGCACTTGAACAACAGACCATATCTATTGCAAAAGCAGGCATAATGGCAACTCTAAACGCCCGTTGTTCTGTACTTGCAGCAGCAAACCCCAAATTTGGACGATTCGACCAGTACAAATCAATAGGAGAGCAGATAGACCTCCCATCACCAATTTTATCCCGTTTCGATCTAATATTTGTTGTGGAAGATAAACCAAACGTTGAGAAGGATACCAAGCTTGCCGCACATATATTAAGGATTCACAAGGATACTTCAATACCCTTCGAAATCGAACCAGAACTACTGCGAAAGTATATAGCATATGCAAGGCGCGAAGTAAGTCCTAAACTTACTGATGAGGCCATAGCTGTGCTTCAAGAGTTTTATGTAGGAATGAGGGGCGGAGCTGCAGAAGATGATTCACCAGTACCCATCACTGCTCGTCAGTTAGAAGCTTTGATCAGGCTTTCAGAAGCAAGTTCTAGGATAAGACTTGGAACTGAAGTAACTGGTGTTGATGCTAAACGAGCTATTACCATCCAACAGAAATGTATGAAACAGGTTGGATACGATCCAGAAACTGGTAAACTTGATATTGACAAGGTTGAAGGTCGCCCAGCTAAATCAGACCGTGACAAAATCCGTATCGTCACCGAAGTCCTTGGTGAACTTGGAGAAGAGTATGGTGGAAGAACACCAAAAAACATACTTATAACTGAAATGTCAGACAGATACAATATGAGTGAAGAAAAGGCTGAAGAAATATTAAGAATACTAAAGAGGAAGGGAATAATTTTCGAACCTCAACAAGGCTATTTAAAAATAGTTTAGTAACTAGATAAATTCTTAACTTTTAACTTAAATTCAATCTTAAACTCATACATCTATCAAATATGATGAATCTAAAAACTTGTAAAAAAAATATTATATTGAAATTATTTTAATAGGAGGTATAAAATGACTGATTATAACGAATTACTTGACAGAGCAATAGAACAGCTCCCTAAAAAGGTAGAAGAAACCAAGAGGTTTAATGTACCCAATGCATATTCCATGATTCAAGGAAATAGAACCATGATACAGAACTTCACCGAAGTAACAGAAGCACTTAACAGAGATCCTCAACATGTTTTAAAGTTCCTTTTAAGAGAGCTTGGAACAGCTGGGAATCTAGAAGGTACAAGGGCAATACTCCAAGGAAAGTTCACACACTACCTTATAAACGAAAAGATAGAAGATTATGTTAAACGCTTCATAATGTGCCACGAGTGTAACAGACCCGACACAAAGATAATCAGAGAAGATAGGATATTCATCCTTAAATGCGAAGCTTGTGGAGCGAAAGCACCACTAAAAACACTTTAAATATTAAAATTCTTTTTTTTTATTTTGATATTAAATTAGGTTTAAAAAGACCAAAAAGATCTTATTATAATTAACAGTGAAATTATGTTTTGTCCAAGATGTGGTAATGAAGATGAAGAATTGTACGCAGGGATATGCAGATCCTGCTTTATAAAGGAAACGCGTCTCATAACCATTCCTCAAAATTTAGAAATTACTATCTGCACCCATTGCAGTTCGCTCTTAAATGGTGTAAAGTGGGAGGATTCAGAGCTTTCACAGGAAGAACTTGTTACCCGGGTCGTAATGGGAAACTATGAGATATTACCCTATGTTCAAGACCTCGAATTATCTGTTGAAATATTCACAGTCAGAGGCTCCAATTATGAATGCTTAATTCACGCTGAAGGGACTGTTCTAGATACCAGGGTGGTTGAAGAACATAGGGTAAATGTAAAAATTAAAAAAAGTTCCTGTCCTGATTGCAGTAAATACGCTTCAGGGTACTTTGAATCAGTAATCCAGATACGTGCCGATAAAAGATTTCCAACTTCTGAAGAGATTCAAACCATCGATCAGATAATAAGGGCAAAAATCAGCATATTATCAGTAAAAAATAGAATGGCGTACGTTTCAGATATATCAATTATAAAAGAAGGAGTAGACTATTATGTTGGATCTTATAAAGCGGCTAGAAAACTTGCAAGTGCAGTTAAGGATGTAATGGGTGGAGTGGTACAAGAATCACCCCGTTTAGTTGGAAGAGACAAATCTAGGGGAAAGGATCTTTACAGAATATGGATCTCTATAAGACTGCCAGATTTCCAAAAAGGAGATTTTATAGAATACAAAAACCGTAAAGGACAAGTTAGAGGTTTTGACGGAAGAAAAATAATTTTAAATGATCTTGAAACTGATGGTGTTTGGTCTATTATGTGGAAAGACTACAAAAAAATTAAAGTTATTTCAAGGCGTTCAGATATAAAAATAACCAATATTACCTCAAAAACACCAAAAACTATTCAAATACTGCATCCGAACAGTTATCAACCCATGGATATAGACATTAATAAAGAAACATCGGATTTAAAGATTGGAAACGANNTTATATGGTGATAATAATGGACCTTGACTCTAAGAAGGAAAACATTAAAAGAGGCACCCTTGAAGTGGTAACAGAAGAAGAACTCAAAGATAAAATCAAAAAAAACAAACCAATTGCATACATTGGATACGAACCATCAGGAAAAATCCATTTAGGTCACGCAATCACTGTTAAAAAGATGATAGATCTTCAAAATGCGGGTTTCAAGGTTAAAATTCTACTTGCAGATCTTCACGCTTACTTAAACGGCAAGGGAAGTCTTGAAGAAATTGATGAGATATCGAAATATAATATGAATTGTTTTAGAGCATTAGGGCTTTCTGAAGATACTGAATTCGTACTCGGTTCCAGCTTTCAAACACTTGAAGATTACACTTACAAGATATACGAACTAGCACTTTCAACAACATTAACACGAGCAAAACGCAGCATGGCACAGATAACAAGGGACAGTAAGGATCATAAGGTTGCTGAAGTAATATATCCCCTTATGCAAGTTATTGACATGATATTCCTTAAGGTCGATGTGGCATTAGGTGGGATGGAACAACGAAAGATCCATATGCTTGCAAGGGAGAGTCTTCCAAGAATGGGATTTGAAGCTCCTGTTTGCCTACACACACCTCTTCTTCATGGCACTGATGGATCTGATAAAATGTCTTCAAGTAAAGAGAATTACATTGCAATAGACGATGAACCAGATGTTATAAGGAAAAAACTACAGAAGAGTTTCTGCCCACAGGGACTGGTTGAAGGGAATCCTGTAATAGAAATTGCAGAACACTTCATATTTACAGAAGACAAAACAATCCTAATAGAAAGGCCAAAAAAATTTGGTGGAAACTTGGAACTCAATTACAACGATCTGTTGGAGATCTATTCTAGGAATGGATTACATCCCCTTGACCTTAAAAATTCTGTTATAAAACGTTTAATAGAAATTTTAGAACCTGTTAGGGAGTATCTTAAATCAGATTAGATTTTTAAGTAGTCTAAATAAATATTGTAGATATAAATCTCGGAGGGATTTAATTGGTAGAAGAAAATGTTGAAAAATTCGAAATGAGGATTCCACCCGGAGTTAGTGGGCAGATAATTGCTCATGTAATGGATAACTATGACCTTGAAGTTAAACAGACTGACGCCGGTCCTGTTTTCCAAGGAGAGATAAAAAACCTTGAAGATGCTAGAGATTACATTGTTAAAGCATTAAATGAGANNTCATGAACTTTGTTCAAACCATTTTTTGCATTTACTACCATAAAATCCTCTTTCTCAGCAAGGTCAAGATATCTTTCTCTGATCTTTGTTAGGAAATCTATATCTTCAAAACTATCCTTACCTTCACATCGTGAAATTGCTGTTTCGGGGTCTATATCCATTAATAAAACAATATCCGGTTTTTTAGCGAATTTATTTATCTCCGCTATCCAATCGGCTTCGTTCTGGTATGCTAAGCTGGAATAGAAACATCTATCGCTCACCACAATCTTGCTCTTTTTTTCTGCTTCCGTGATCTTATGCATTAGAATTATTCTGTCTGCTGCAAAAAGGAGTGCAAGAGTTTTCTGGAAGTTTTCATTAGTGGCATTGGGATTGCGGAGCATATTTCTAATTAACCTACCTGCCGGTGAGTCTGTAGGTTCAAAAACCCTGAAAACTTCAATTCCACATTTTCTAAGCCAATTAATAAGCATTTCTACTTG
>PMMY01000164.1 GCA_003162655.1 Methanobacterium sp.
GGAATGTATAGCTCTGATCAGAAGGATGGTTGGAGCTACAAACCCTCAGGAAGCTGATCTAGGTACTATCAGAGGTGACTACGCCATTGATACTGGAAGAAATATTATCCATGCATCAGATTCAGATGCTTCAGCAGCAAGAGAAATATCACTATTTTTCGNNTCATGTTGACCATGGAAAAACCACTCTGCTTGATTATATAAGGGGTGGTGCTATGGCTCAAAAGGAAGCTGGAGGAATAACTCAACACATAGGTGGAACCGAAATACCAATGGAAGTTATTGAAACCATATGCGGAGACCTCCTGAAGAAGCTGGACATCAGGGAAACCATGCCAGGACTATTCTTCATAGACACTCCAGGTCACGAAGCATTCACAACTCTCCGTAAAAGAGGCGGTGCACTTGCAGATCTTGCAATACTCATTGTAGATATTAAGGAGGGATTCAAACCTCAGACCTACGAGGCATTAAATATACTTAAAACTTTTAGAACTCCCTTCGTTGTTGCAGCAAGCAAGATTGACAAGATTTACGGATGGGAAACCCATAAAGATTTATCATTCATTCAAAGCTACAAAAAACAGGCATCTAATGTGCAGGAAAAGCTTGATTCAGGCATTTATGAATTCGTAGGCGTACTTCATGATGAGGGTTTTGAATCTGAGAGATTTGATCGTGTTGAGAACTTCGCAAAACAAATCAGNNATGTTGATGGGACTTGCTCAGCAATATTTAAAGGAACAACTACAGTTAGAACCAGATGCTCCTGCAAAAGGAACAATACTTGAAGTTAAAGAGGAAAAAGGCCTTGGTGTAACTGTTGATGCTGTTATATATGATGGTATTCTTAGAAAAAACGACACTATAGTTTTATCCAGCCTTGAAAATGTTATAACAACAAAAATAAGATCTTTATTAAAACCCAGACCCCTCGAGGAGATGAGAGATTCTAAAAAACGTTTTCAGAAGGTTGATGAGGTTGTTGCAGCAGCAGGAATCAAAATCGTGGCCCCAAAAATTGAAAATGTTATTTCTGGTTCTCCACTTAGGGTTGCTAGAGGAGATTTCGAAGATGTCAAAGAAGAAGTACTTAACGAAATTGAAAGTATCAAAATAGACACCGATGAAATGGGTGTTATAGTAAAGGCAGATACGTTAGGATCCCTTGAAGCACTTGTAAGCATGTTGAAAGATATGGACGTTCCTATAAGGGCTGCCGATATCGGTGACGTTTCAAGAAGAGACGTTGTTGATGCATCAATAGTTCAGAAGGACAATCCAGAATATGGAGTAATAATAGCATTCAATATTAAAGTATTGCCATCTGCATCTGAGGAAATAAAAACCACCGGTGTCAAACTATTCTCTGCTGATGTTATTTACCATCTAACAGAAGAATATTCTGACTGGACAGAAGCAGCTGAAGAGAGAAAGAGAAAAGAGTGGATTGACGCAATAATACGTCCTGCAAAGATAAGAATCATTCCCAAACTTGTGTTCCGATTCAGTAAACCCGCAATAGCTGGTATAGAAGTATTAGGAGGTACTGTGAAAAAAGATTATATCCTGATACGTGATACTGGTGAAAGGGTGGGTAAAATTGAGAGCATGCAAGATAAGGGTGACAATAAACCATCAACATCCAAGGGACAGCAAGTTGCAATGGCAATAAAAGATGCTGTTTTCGGGAAAGACTTTGAAGAAGGAGATGTCCTATACGTGGACATACCTGAAGGCCATTACAAGATCCTAGAATCAGAACTTAAATCCAAACTATCAGAGGACGAACTTCAAATACTAGACGAACTGGTTAAAATAAAGAGGAAAAAAGACGATCTTTGGGGTATGAGGGTAGAATATTAAGTCCATGATTAATTTAGAATAAAATCTAGATATATTTTAATGATTCTTTAATGAATCAACCATGATCATTGATTTACACAATGGAAAACGATAAATAATATAGATTATAAAGAACCAGAGTAAGATGGAGGAGATATATTGGCATTTAAATTAGTTATTTCAGAAGGCGCAATGAGCCACCAAGTCGAAGTAGAATCTGCAGATTCAAAAAAACTCATTGGATTAATAATCGGTGAGGAATTCGATGCTTCTCTTGTTGGTTTAGCTGGATATAAACTCAAAATAACCGGTGGAAGCGATAAAAATGGTTTTCCTATGAAAAAGGACGTAGACGGCCAAAGAAGGATAAAAAGTCTTCTAGCTGGAGGTATAGGTTTTAAACCAATACGAGATGGACAGAGAAGAAGAAAAACTGTCCGTGGAAATACTGTATCCAACGACATAGTGCAGATCAACACTGTTGTTACCCAGAAGGGTGAGAAGGATATAAAAGAAATTTTAGAAAGTGAGGAGTAAAGCTTACGGGTGTAATATCGTGAAAGTACAGTCTGAAATAAACATAGGGCTTGTGGGACACGTTGACCACGGCAAAACAACTCTGACAAAAGCCCTATCCGGCATATGGACAGACACACATAGCGAAGAGACAAAAAGAGGTATCTCAATAAGGCTTGGTTATGCTGATATAACCTTCCGTAGATGCACATCTTGTCCAGCTCCTCAATGTTTCACAACAGCACTTGTGTGCAACCACTGTGGAGAAGAGACCAGTACCCTTCGAAAGGTATCCTTCGTAGATTCACCTGGACACGAAACATTGATGGCCACCATGCTTTCAGGCGCAGCCATAATGGACGGTGCTGTTCTTGTGATAGCTGCCAATGAACCATGTCCACAACCACAAACCAAAGAACATCTTATGGCGCTGGATGTTATAGGAGTCAAGGAAGTAATAGTTGTGCAGAATAAGATAGACATTGTTTCAAAGGAAAGGGCTATAGAAAGCTATAACGAAATAAAAGAATTTGTCAAGGGAACCTGTGCAGAAGAAGCACCTATAATACCTGTTTCAGCACAGCAGGGTGCAAACATCGACATTCTTATCGAAGTTATACAGGAAAACATTAGAACACCTAGAAGATCCCTTAGAAAAACTCCGAGGATGTTTGTTGCAAGATCATTTGATATAAACAAACCAGGATCCAGTCCTGAAGATATCCAAGGCGGGGTAATAGGCGGATCACTTGTCCAGGGAAAACTTAAAGTAGGAGATGAACTGGAAATAAAACCTGGAATACAGATCAAAAACAAGGGTAAACTGGAATGGATGAGTTTGCACTCAGAAATTACAGGTCTTGTAGCAGCAGGAGAATCTGTTGATGAAATTGGTCCCGGAGGTTTAATTGGTGTTGGTACAAAATTAGACCCAGCACTCACTAAGGCAGATTCATTATCAGGATCAGTAGCTGGAAAACCAGGAACCCTACCACCAATAATGCACAGCTTCGTAATGAAAACTCATCTTCTTGACAGGGTTGTAGGTACCAAAGAGGAACGTAAAGTTGACCCAATAAAATCATCTGAACTCCTAATGATAAACATAGGAACATCAACATCTGTAGGTACTGTAACCAGCGCAAGGAAAAATGAAGTTGAAGTCAACCTCAAACTACCAGTATGTGCTGAGGAAGGTCAGAGAGTTGCCCTTAGTAGGCGGGTAGGAGCTAGATGGAGGTTAATTGGATATGGTATCATCAAATAATTGTGAGGCAGTCTTAGACGCAAATTTTTTATGATATCGGCTCAGTTTCATATAGACGTTGTGAGTGAACTTGAGCAGATTCTACCATCATGCAAACTATTAGTTCCAACAGCTGTTTTAAAAGAACTCAATCATATAAAAAATAGATCTAAAGGTAAAACTCGAATAGCCGCATCTATAGCCATCAAAATTGCCACATCTTCCCCAATTAAAGTTCTAAAAATGGAACTTAAGCCCGATGAAAGTGTTGATGATGCAATTCTCAGATTATCGGGAAAACCACGGATATTATGTACAAACGACCGTGAATTAAGAATTAAAGCCAGGAAAAAAAATATAAATGTTATATATCTACGTCAGCGAAGATATTTGGATGTTGACGGACATTTAAACCCTTGATCATCTCAATATTCAAATCATTTTTGATTAAATAAATAATCATTAAATAAATTTTTGATCAACCTTTAAGGTTGCAGGAGGAATAAAATTATGAATCTCTGGAAGGATATGCCAACTGGACCATCGGATCCAGAAGTAATATACGCGGTTGTGGAAATTCCAAAAGGATCGAGGAACAAGTATGAATATGACAAGGATATAGAAGCATTTGCACTAGACAGAGTTCTATACTCACCATTCCATTATCCTGCTGAGTACGGTATAATACCTCAAACACTATGGGACGATGGAGATCCCATGGACGTTCTGGTTATTATGGACCAAGCTACATTTCCAGGCTGTGTTATAGAAACCAGACCAATTGGAATTATGAGAATGATAGACGGAGGGGACAGCGACGATAAAATACTGGGAGTTCCAGTAAACGACCCTCGATTTACAGATGTCAAAGACATCAGCCATGTACCAAAACAATTTTTAGATGAAATTGAACACTTCTTCTCAGACTACAAGAAACTCGAAGGCAAAAAAACCAAGGTTTTAGGATGGGAAAATGCAGAAAAAGCATTTGAAGCCATAAAACATTCCCAAGAATTGTACAATGACATGTAATAAGATCAGGAAACTGTTACTTGACAAAAGTTCATACAGTATGAAGTTCATATTAAATTAACATTAAAAAAATAAACATTAAATATTTGCTTAATCTTTATTAAAGCAAAGTAGAGGGATTTGATTGTATTTAGTATCCAAAATAGAAGACACTGTGAGAATCCCACCAAGCCGGTTTGGAGATCCTTTAGAAAACGTTGCAGTAGAAATTTTAAATGAAAGCTACGTTGGAAAAATAGATAAAAAACTTGGATTGATGGTAACAGTAAAAGAAATAGAAGAATTAGGCATTGGAAAGGTCATAATGGGTGACGGCGCAGCATATCATGACGTCTTATTCACAGCACTTTTCTTTAAACCAGAACTACATGAGATAGTGGAAGGAGAAGTCATAGAAATTACCGAATTCGGAGCGTTTATCCGTATAGGACCTATGGACGGACTTGTACACGTATCGCAAGTTACAGATGACTACATAAATTACGATGGAAAGAGAGGGGCGTTGATTGGTAAAGAATCTAAAAAAAGCCTTGAAGAAGGTAACAAGGTCCGTGCAAGGATTGTTGCACTGAGCCTGAAGGGAAAATCTTCAAAGGAAACCAAGATAGGTCTTACAATGAGACAACCCGGCCTTGGAAGATTAGAATGGATCGACGAGGAAAAAAATAAAAAGAAGCCTGCAAAAGGAAAATCTACTACAAAGGGGAAAAAATAGATGGTTTTAAAAGCATGCACAAGATGCCACAGACTCATGGAAGAGGACAGGTGTGCAATATGCAACATTGCCTCTTCAAGAAACTGGAGCGGCTTTTTAATCGTTGTTGATCCTGATAAGTCAAATATTGCCAAGGAACTCAATATAACCCTCCCTGGAGAATACGCTTTGAGGGTAAGATAGTGTTAATACTAAAAAAAGAGATGAGATCGGAGTTTAAAAAGCCAATAGGCACTCTTTATCCGTCTATATCTCATGCAAAAGGTCCAATAAATTCAAAAGGAGAAAAAAGTCTAATAATATCCATAGGCGATGTAACTACCCGTATGATGTTAGATGAAGGTATAATACCTGATATGGGCATTGTGGATAATATGATAGAAAGACAACCTTCTGATCATGAGATATGTTACGATAACGTTACATTAAAAACAAAAAACCCGTCTGGTACCATAACAGATCAGCTGTGGAAAACAATTAAGGAAGGATTCAGTCTTGTTGAAAAGGCTGGTTACAACGTACTGATTGTTGTAGATGGAGAGGAAGATCTCTCTGCAATTCCATGCATTGTTATGGCCCCTCCTGGCTCAATAATATTTTATGGGCAACCTGGAGAAGGCGTTGTACTTTGTGAAGTTGATAAAATAAAAGAGAAGGCTGAAGACCTTATCAAAAAGTTAGAGGAGGCATAATATGGAAATCACTATAAATGAAAAAATAGATAATCCGCTTTTAAACAGAACAGAAATACGCTTTGAATGTACCTACCAGGGTGATGCAACCCCTAAGGTCTTGGACGTTAAAAATAGGCTTGTTGCAACTTTAAATGTTGACAAAAATCTTTTAGTAGTTCACAACCTCAAACCATCTTATGGTGAGGGTAAAGCTAACGGATATGCAAAACTCTACGATTCAGAGGAAAGCCTTGCTAAAATCGAAAGGGAACATGTTGTAGTAAAAAACAAAGAAGTAGTTAAAGAAGAAAAGGAAGAAGCTGAATAAGGGGGTTTACAATGAAAAAATTCGAACTCTACGAAGTTAAAGATAATAAGATCATCAGGAAAAATCCGGAATGTGTTAGATGCTCCCACGGTGTTTTCATGGCAGACCATGGCGACCGTTACGCGTGTGGAAAATGTGGATACACCCAGTTNNAAAAAAATAGGTGATTTTTTTTTGAATCTAAGGTCGGGAAGGCTTAAAGGTAAGATGAGTACAGATGCAGCATCATTCACATCCTCTCTTGAATTTGACAGGAGGATTTTCAACGCGGATATAAGATGCAACATAGCTCACACAACCATGCTAAAGGAGCAAGGTATAATAGCAGACGCTGACGCTGATAAGATTATAAATGCTCTTAAAGAGCTTAAATCTAAAGGGATCGCTGCTTTAAATCTAGATCCATCAGTTGAAGATATACACATGGCACTTGAGAACTACGTAACCCAAAAAATTGGTGAAGTTGCAGGTTTCATGCACACTGGCAAATCAAGAAATGATCAAGTTGCAACAGATCTTAGACTTGTTCTAAAGGAAGAAATTGAAGAGATAGAGAAAGATGTTCTAAATTTTATTGAAATAATCCTTGAAATGGCATCCGATCATACTGAAACAGTTATGGTGGGTTACACCCATCTTCAGCACGCACAACCAACCACATTCGCACATCACCTCATGGCATATGCAAATGAAGTGAAACGTGACTTTGAAAGGATTCAAGATGCAAAGAAACGTGTAGACATCTGTCCTCTTGGTTCGGCTGCCATGACCGGAACGGGTTTTCCAATTAATCGTGAAAGAACAGCTGAACTTTTAGGTTTTAGCAGAGTTATGGAAAATTCTATGGATGCTGTTAGCTCAAGGGACTTTATGGCTGAAACAGTATTTGCACTAGCAATGCTCGCATCAAATCTCAGCAAGATCAGCGAGGAACTGATAATATGGAGCTCGTACGAATTCCGCTTGATTGAAATATCGGATGAATATTCTTCAACTTCATCAATTATGCCTCAGAAAAAGAACCCCGATGTTGCTGAGATTTCTCGTTCTAAAACAGCTGTCTTATATGGGGAACTCATAACCATATTGACCATCCTAAAGGCACTGCCACACAGCTACAACAGAGACCTGCAGGAAGTTACACCTCACCTCTGGAATGCTGTTGATACTACACGTTTAATGTTGAATATCACAAGTAACATGCTTTCAACTGTGAGTTTCAACACTGAAAGGGGAATGGAACTTGCAATGGCTAATTTTTCAACTGCAACCGAACTTGCAGATTTGATGGTCCGTGAAAAAAATCTTCCATTCAGAATTGCTCATCAGATTGTCGGTAGAACAGTTACAGAAGCAATTGATCAAGGAATTCGTCCAGAAAATATTGACTCAAAGTTTTTAGACAAAATAGCAGTGGATATTAATGGATCTCCCCTTAAAATAAAGCCAGAATTGGTTGAAAATGCTTTGAATCCCTACGAAATTATTAAAACAAGGGATGTTAAAGGCGGACCCTCCCCTAATGCAGTTAAGGAATCAATTTTGAGTTTAGAAGAATTTATTAAGGGTGCACGTAATTAAACGCATTTTGTACTTTTTTGAAATAATTTAATTTTTTGTTGTCTCTCAAATACATAATTTATTAAAATAATAATTTATAGTAACAAAAAATTTTATTTATAATTTAAATTTGAAACATTATAATCCCTTATTATTACAATTTAAACAATAATATGGTGTATTAACGATTTTTTCATTAAAATTATATAGTCGTTTTTACATAATATAGTACATGAACTCCAAGACAAATCGTGAAATAATTGGTATAATTGCAATAATCGTAGGTATACTGATAATTATATACCCTCTGCTTGTAGGTTATTTGGTTGGAATATTCCTAGTAGCATACGGAATATTGGAATTGATTAACAGAGGAATGGAATAGATCTAAAAATAGATTATAAAGTCCTTGTAATCAAATCCAATGCCTGTCCTGGCTCTAAAACACCAGCTCTAGTTTCTCTCAGTATCCGCTGTATGGAAAATCTGCGCATATGTGGGTGCAATTTATGAACCTCTTTAATGAGTGGACATCCATATCCTCCCCTACTATTAATATCAAAGTAGGATGACAGTGATCTAGTTTCACTCTTGGTAGCAGAGAGCATTGCTGGTAAGTTAATCCTCCAAAATCCATCCATAGATACAATGGATTGTGATCCTGTGGCAAGAAAATCTCCAAAGATGAGAAAGGGAATTTCTGATTTTTTTGCATATTTTAAAAGAGCATTTTCAATTGATTTTGAACATCTTCCACAAGGATGAATTCTGCCTTCGATTGCTTCTTTCACAACTGAACTCATATCAACTTCAATGTATTCATGGGGAACTTTAAGGCTCTTAGATAGGTTTTCAACATTATTTTTATAGTATGAAGGTAGCACTATGTTTCCAGGGTCAACTGTAGCAGCTAATGGATTGAAACCCATCAACTTTGCAATAATGAGTGAAAAGCTACTATCTACTCCTCCAGAAAGTGCAATAATAGCTTTATTATCAGATATATTATCTTTTGCCAGTTGATTGTTTTTTAACGATTTTTTGTTTTTTAATAATTCTAAATCAGATCCATAATCTATTAAGAAATTAAATTTCCCAAGACTATCTATTCGTAGTCTTAATAAATCCTGTAAATTTCTTAGCGGTAAGCTTATATCAGTTTCAATTGATNNATTATATCTGAATAAGCATCAACATGGATTGAGTTAACATTAAGCTCTTCTCGGAGCCTTCCAACGACCCAACCACCCTTGCCAATTATAGACGACTTTTCAGGTCTGTCTGGTGTTATTATAATAAGATTTCGTGTCTTTTCATCGTATATAACCTTTTCAATGGAAAATCCTAGCTTTTCTGTAAGATCAATGTTTGAATATTCCATAGATCCTTCTTCTATCATAGGTTCCAAAATGGTTTTCAGTGTTTCCACCATATAGTTAACTTCTAGTTTCATTGTTTCTCCAGTAAAAAAGAATTTTATCATGTTAACAATAAAATTTAATGATTTAATTAAATCATTCCAAATTTATTTAAAATTATTTAAATTTGTTTATTTTTATAGTTATCGTGTATAACGACCCATTAGATGACCTTCATCTAGTATGTGGCCATCCATAGCCTTTAAAAGATCTTTCTTGTTGATCCTTGCAGGTTGTTGAATTTCTGTATCAAGAGCGTATATTTTGAAGTAGTACCTGTGGGTGCCTCCAGGCGGGCACGGGCCTCTATAACCTATGGTTCCAAAATCATTGAATCCTTGTTTTGTACCGTTATCAATTTCTTCACGTTCCATAATCCATTCAGAAAGACTTGTTGTATCATTGGGTAAGTTGAATATTACCCAGTGCGTCCATGTACCCGAAGGGGCATCGGGATCATCACAAATAATAGCATATTTAACTGTTCCTTGAACATGTTCCCATTCCATGGGAGGTGAAATATTAACGCCTCTACATGCATACCGGTCAGGAATGGTTTCTCCTTCATTAAATACCTTGCTAGTTATTTTAATAACCATATTTTATCCTCCTAATGTCTTTAAAATTCAATTAATTATGTAAAAAAATTTTCGTTTGAATTTTGAATGTGGATTTTGAATTGTTTAGAAACGATTAAAGTCTTTTTATTTGTTATATATTTTATGTTATTTTATCTTTATTTTTATGAAAATTTATGATTTTTTTTGTTACTCATTATTAAAACCCATAATTTTTATTTAAAATATTGAGAGGATTTCTTAGATTTGCCATAAGCTGAAGCAAAGTTTTAATTATGTTATGCGAAATCGAAAACACATAAATGACAGATATGTTGTAAAGGTTTTTGAAGAAGACAGAATAGCTGTAAGGGTTATCAATACAGATATAAACAACAAACTTAAATACTATGGAGTCCTAATAAATGAACGAGGTGGTATAAATGACTGAATTACCAGTTGCTCCAGTAGGAAGAATCATAAAAAATGCTGGTGCCCAGAGAATAAGCGACGACGCAAGAGACGAGTTAGCCAAAGTGCTTGAAGAGAAAGGTGAAATGATAGCTATAGAAGCTGTTAAACTTGCAAAGCACGCAGGACGGAAAACCGTTAAAGCATCAGATATAGAATTGGCTCTTAAAGCAGTCTAATTCTATTTCTTTTTTTATTTTCTTTATAAATTCCTTGTTGAAATGATCGTACTGATCTAATTTTTGTTTGAATTATTTTTTTAAAATAATTTCTAGTATGATTTAACATAAATTTTATACCAAACAGCAAATAATAACATTAATAATCTAAATAAATTAAACAATTTAAACTCATTTTATTTGGTGATTAATTTGACGAGAATATCCATATTAGACCATGATCGATGCCAGCCCAAAAAATGTAACTATGTCTGCATTGAATATTGTCCAGGCGTAAGAATGGAAGAAGACACCATCATAATAGATAAAAAAACCAAAAAACCAATACTTTCAGAGGAACTTTGTTCAGGATGCGGTATATGCACAAACAGATGTCCATTCAATGCTGTAAGTATTATAAACCTGCCAGAAGCCCTTGAAGATCCGATTCACCGGTATGGGCAGAACATGTTCGAACTCTTTGGATTACCGAACATAAGGGAAGGATCGGTTGTCGGAATACTGGGACCTAATGGTATAGGCAAATCTACCATTATCAAGATGCTTTCAGGAGAACTGAAGCCAAATCTTGGAAAATATGATGAAGAAGTTTCTTGGGAAGAAATTGTGAGCTACTTTAAAGGTTCTCAGCTACAATTATACTTCAAAAAACTTTCAGAGGGCGAGCTGAAGGTGGTTCATAAACCACAAATGGTTGATTTACTTCCTAAATTCGTTAAGGGAAACGTTCAAAAGTTAATGGAAAGCATAGATGAAAGAGGTGTAATGGAGGATGTAATGGATTACCTTGAATTGAGATCCATTCTTGGTCGGGATGTTTCAAAATTAAGTGGAGGAGAACTTCAAAGGGTAGCAATTGCTGCAGCAGCCCTTAGAGAAGCTGATTTCTATTACTTTGATGAACCAACATCTTGGCTAGATGTAAGACAGCGTTTAAATGCAGTTAAAGTAATAAGAAATCTTGCCGAGGCAGGAAAATCTGTAATGGTAATAGAACACGATCTCGCAGCATTAGATGCTATATCTGATTATGTTCATATTTTATTCGGCGAACCCGGAGCTTATGGTGTTGTTTCTCATATGAGAGGAGTTCGTGTTGGTATTAATTCGTATATAAACGGTTTTCTACGAGAGGAAAATGTTAGATTCCGAAAGCAACCCATTGTCTTTGATGTGAAACCTCCTGCACCAGATATTGAAGCTGAGATTCTTGCAGAGTATTCAAAACTTAAAAAATCTTATAATGGATTTAAACTAGAAGCAGACGAAGGTCAAATACAGCATGATGAAATTATCACAGCTTTTGGACCCAACGGTATTGGTAAAACTACATACGCTAAGATACTCGCAGGAGTTACCAAACCTGATAAAGGCAAGATCAATAAGAATGTATCCATAGCTTATAAACCACAGTACCTTGTATCAGACTTTGATGGAACTGTACAAGAACTTCTCATAACAACAGCCCCAACGTATGGCACCAATATGTTCAAAACTGAAATACTAAAACCTTTCTCATTAGAGGCTTTACTTGACAAGGAAGTGGATGAACTTAGTGGAGGGGAACTTCAGAGGCTTTCAGTAGCGGTTACATTATCAAGGGGATCTGAAATATACCTCTTTGACGAACCAACAGCATTTTTAGATGTTGAACAGAGACTAAAAGCTGCTAAAGCTATTAAAAGGGTTGTTGAAAGTCGTAACGCTGCTGCAATTATCATAGACCACGATATTGTATTTATAGATTATATTTCTGATCGTGCAATGGTCTTTGATGGCGAACCCGGTGTAAATGGACATGCTTCAAGTCCAATGAACCTCAGATTTGCAATGAATAGTTTCCTGTCTTCTGTTGGAATCACCTTCCGAAGAGACAAAGAAACTAAAAGACCTCGGGTTAACAAGCTTGGAAGCTATCTTGACAGGAAACAGAAGGAAAAAGGAGAGTATTACTATTTGGAAAGTTGAATTTTTTTTCTTCTTTTAATCATCGATTATTTTTTTTTGTTTTCAATCTACACAAAGATAAACATAAAATCTATATTTAATTATAACTATTTTTAATGACCTTGAAAATAAATAAGACTAAATAATGTCTGATTTATAATCTCTTTTAATTATAATTATTCCTATTGATTCAAGGTGTATTTTCATGGCAAAAGAAGATAAAAAAAACCTTAAAAGATTACAAGAAATTATTAAAGTTCTATCCAAGTATGAATTTGGTTACCTGATAGAGAAAATAAAACTGAAACACAAAATCCCATTCGTTGGCCCATCCTATGATTATGAAACACTGGAAGAATTAGATGAAACTACACCGAAGAGATTGAGACTTGTTTTACAGGAGTTGGGCCCTACATTTATTAAGTTAGGTCAAACACTAAGTACACGCCCTGATCTCGTTGGAAGAAAAATAGCCAGTGAGTTTACCAAATTACAGGATGATAATCCTCCCATTGAATTTAATGTTATTAAAAGTGTCATTGAAAAGGAACTGAAATCACCACTTGAAGAGATTTTTAGTAATTTTGATGAAAAACCTTTAGGATCTGCATCTATAGGCCAAGTTCACAGTGCCGTGCTTAAAACAGGGGGAAAAGTAGCTGTTAAAGTTCAAAAACCTGGTGTGGAAGATTTCATTAGAAGTGATATTTCTATAATGCAGTTTTTAGCAAAGAGAATCGATAGTTATGTGCCCCAATTTAAAATATACAATGTTCCAGCTATTGTTGAGGAATTTAAACGTTCAATTTTGAAAGAAATTGATTATGAAAATGAGGCAATAAACCAAAAAAGGTTCAGCTACAACTTCAGGGAAGATGACACCGTTCATGTTCCCAAAATCTTTAGCGATTTATCCACATTAAAAGTGATTACAATGGAGCTTATTGTTGGAAAGAAGATTTCTAATGTTACTGAAGCTGAAGGTTTTGATCTAAAGTTGATTGCGGAACGTGGAGCAGTATCATATTTTAAGCAAGTTATAGAATATGGATTTTTTCATGCCGACCCCCATCCATCGAACATATACATCTTAGACAGTAATGTAATATGTTATATTGACTTCGGAATGATGGGAGTTTTAGATGATGAATTCAAGCAGAACCTTGCAGAATTAATCATTTACTTAATTGATAACAATGTTAATGGGATGATCAGCCAGTTAACCTATATGAATATGATAGATGAACAAGTCGATACAAAATCTTTGAAGTATGACTTAACTGATATGATGTACAAGTACTACGGAACAGAATTGAATGAAGTTCATGGGGGAATGAACGATTTGATACATCTTATGAGAAAGTACAATGTTTCGATGCCTAGAGAATTTGTTCTGCTTGCTAGAGGTATTGGAATGGTTGAAGAGACAGGAGAAAAGTTAGATCCTACCTTCAATGCTGTCTTAGTTTGCAAACCTATAATTAAACAAGTAATAAGAAAAAAACTTACTCCTATGAACTTTATTGACTACATAAAGAAAAATATTATTGAAATGGAACATATTTTGAAGAGCGTGCCATTAACACTTAACAAAACCCTATACAAACTTGAAGAAGGGGATATAAAGATAAAAGTTGAACATGAGGGTTTGGAAAGGATTACCAACAAATTATCGGTTGCATTAATACTTTCAGCTCTGCTTATAGGTTCGTCTATGATCATGACAACCGACAATGGAATTTTAATGATTAAATTTCCATATTTAGGGGTTTTAGGATTTGTTATAAGTGCAGTTTTAGCTATTTTCCTTGTTATATCCATTCTAAGAGATAGAGGCATATAATTAATTCTTGAATATTTAATAAATTTGTCTTTATTTCATTGCAAATTTTCTCTCATCAAAGAAATTTTAAAAAAAAATTAATGACATTAAAATAAAAAAATTTATTTAGAACCCATAAGAACCTTCATACCTTTAAGGAAGATTTCAACAAAATATTCGACGTGTTCGGGTGGTATTGAAAAACTCACACGAAGATATCTATGCCCAAAGAGTTTGCTCGTATAGGATCCTTCCCTAGTAAATACGTTTCTGTCGAGCAGGTACTCTGAGATCTCCAGAGGTGATACACCAGTATCATTAAGGTCTATTGCAAGCATATTGCCCTCAGATGGGAACACTGGTATAAATGCACCTTCAACCTGGTCTACTGCCTTTTTGATTATATCTTGATTGGATCTTGTTGTGTTTTTGATACGACTCAGCCATTCTTTTTTGGATTTAAGTGCAGCTATGGCCCCTCTCTGAGATACAACATTGGTTCCAAGATCGTTTATTACTATAGTTTTGATGGATTTTATAACGTCCGGCACACCTATAACCGAACCAATCCGCATTCCCGCCATTCCGTATATCTTTGAGAAACTGTAAACTGTTACAGTGTGTTCTGGAGCAAATTTTGCCATGAGCTGATGATCCCTGGCAAAATCACGATATGTAACGTCATGTAGAAGGTAGATATCATTGTCGGTAGCAAGATCAGCAAAATCTTTTAATTCCGTCTTGGTATATGATGATCCAAGGGGATTAAGAGGATCAACTAGAGATACAAGCTTGGTGTTATCATCCATGTTTTCCCTTACAAGTTCTGGTGTGAGTTTGTAACCACACTCTGCATTGTAGATGGGTACAGACTTGACATGGTCTCCAAAGCGGCTTGCAAAGTTATCTATAATTAAATAACCCGGATCGCATGTTATAGTATTGTCCTCAGGTGCTAGAATATCATTAGTGCACAGATAAAGTGATTCTGTTCCCCCTGCTGTAATGAGGATATCAAACTCATGTTGTAGCTCTAAATCTTTTAATATAAGCTCTTTGAGTTCTGGAAAGCCTTCTGGTGGGGGATATTTATTATAATCACGTTTTTTGATGCTCTGCATCATTGAATCCATAATTTGATTCTCATCGTGAAGATGATTAGTGTTCTGACCCATCCAGATCATGTCTTTATCGTTAAATACATAATCAAAGAACTCATTGGCTGTTTTATAGCCTTTTGGTATTGATTTTGCTGGTTTTGCATATTTTTTCGGTGAAATCATTTATTCACAACTTTTATGGAAATTATATTAAAAAAGCAGAATTCCAGAATCATTAATTAATGATCTTTTATTTATGATTCTGATGCTATCTAATTCCATTTTTGTTCTTATTCTTATATTTTATCTAATTTGCAATGATTTAAAATTATCGTTCTAAAAGTAGTAATTTATGATATGTTGAGTATAGTTAATAAAATAATTTGAAGAAAC
>PMMY01000232.1 GCA_003162655.1 Methanobacterium sp.
TCCTCTTATTTTTAATAAATTTAATCAGACTTTAATTTTTTTTTTATCTGTCATGAAATACTCATTTAAATGATTTATCACTAACTGCATGTCTTTAATTAAGTTTAGTAACCCCTTCTAATACTCCTTCATGATTTTAAGGAAGTTGTCGAAGTAATGATCTGAGTCATGGGGTCCAGGACCAGCTTCTGGATGGTACTGAACACTTGAAATTTGAAGTTCTTCGTGTTCTAAACCTTCAGCTGTGCCATCGTTAATGTTTATTTGAGTAATTTTAATGGGTAGATCTTTACATGAATCTGCATCTATTGTGAAACCATGATTTTGGGATGTTATTGAAACTTTACCCGTATTTAGGTCTTTTACCGGTTGGTTTATTCCTCTGTGTCCAAATTTCATTTTATAGATCTTTGCACCAAAGGCAAGTGATATGATCTGTTGACCAAGACAAATACCAAAGATTGGAAGTTTCTCTGAGAGATTTTTAACTGTGTTAGCTGCTTCTGTAACTCTTGTTGGATCTCCAGGCCCGCTCGAAACCAACATAGCTTCAGGGTCGTAATCTAATATTTCCTTGTGACTTGTTTTGTAAGGTAATACAATAACTCCTATTTCCCTTTTTAATAGTGCGTTGATACTGTTCTGCTTTATACCACAGTCAAGAATTACTGCCCTGTGTTTATAATTTTCTCCAAATATTTGGGGTGATTTTACAGAGACCTTGTCAACCAGATCTATATCTTCTATATTTTCCTGTTCATTTGCAAGTTTCAAAAGTTCAATGTCATCAATTTCTTCAGTTGAAATTGCGCCTTTCATGGTTCCATGACGTCTGATTTTCAGGGTAAGGTATCTTGTGTCAATTCCGCTGATACCTGGTATCTGATATTCTTCTAAAAACTCTGGTAAATTTTCTTTCGAGAGTCTGTGAGAAGGATGGCTGTTTTGTTCTCTTACTATAAATCCTTCTGCTTTTATTCCATCAGATTGAAACCAATCCCTTGATATTCCATAATTACCCTGTAATGGATAGGTTGACATAAGAATTTGACCTTTGTAAGATGGATCTGTAAGCGATTCAACATATCCGGTCATTCCAGTAGCAAAAACCACTTCTCCTGTTTTAATTGTCTCAAAACCGAATCCTTCTCCTTTAAGTATTGTACCATCTTCTAAAGCCAATTTAGCCTCTTTTAGCATTTCATCACCGGTTAAATTAATTGTAAATTCAAAACTTGGGTTTTGATCAAATATGGGGTTAAAGACCACTTGATCATCCTAAATTTATAATTGATCTTTAATTAGAGTTTTTATCATGAAAATTTTATGATACAAGATCTTTGATCAGTTAGTTTATTTTACTTGGTTTATTAATTAGATTATTTCAAACAATTGTGAGATTTAATTTATTATAAATCAATCATCGATATCATTCCATGTATTTACACATTATTACTGCATCTTCTAGGTCTTCGTAATAATCTTCAACGATTTTTTGTTCTTTGAAGCCTATTTTACCGTAGAATTTTCTTGCACCCTTATTTCCAACCCTTACTTCGAGTTTAATTTCTTTTACATTAAACTTCTTGAAGACTTCGATGCTAGATTCTACCAATTTTGATCCCACATCTTGTCTTCTGTAACGTTTGTCTACAGCAATGGATATTATGTGTCCCTCATCTTCATATTTGATCCAAAATATAATATATCCNNCGTTTAAATTCTCTTATTATCATGAATTTCTCCAGTAAAGTGGTAAAAAATGTGGAAAGACTTTTCAGAGTATATTATAGCTAATTACGAGGATGCCTCGCTCATTGTTGAGGTTGGTGTTGGGGGTTTCCTATTGGTTGCCTTAACACTACAAGAACATCTTAACATGGATATCATCATGACAGATATTAAACCTTACCATAGCAATGTTGTAATCGATGATATCACCAATCCGGACTTAAATATATATAAAGATGCTTCGTTGATCTACTCAATAAGGCCTCCTGAGGAACTACAAAAACACATAATAATGGTTTCAGAATCTGTTGGTGCTGATCTAATTATAAAACCGCTTTCAACAGAATTTCTAAATCATAATAAAAATTTGAAACTTATCAATTATAAAAAGGCAATTTTTTACAAGAAGTGTATATTATGAAGTGGCAGAATAGGAGCATAGAAAATACTTTAAAATTATTAAAATCTAATTACAATGGCTTATCAAATGAAGAAGTACAAAAAAGAGTTGGAACTTATGGTAAAAATGAATTGGTGGAAAAAGATAAACCTAGCCCTTTAACGAAGTTTATAGGTCAGTTCAAGGATTTTCTTATTATACTGCTTGTAGTTGCAGCAGCTGCAGCTGCAGTAATAGGAGACATAACAGATGCTGTAGTTATTCTTATTGTAGTTATTTTGAATGCGGTTGTAGGATTTATACAGGAAAATCGTGCAGAAAATGCTATGGAACAACTTAAAAATATGACCTCTACAGAGGCGGTTGTTATTCGTGACGGTGAGCAAAAAAAAGTTGCTGCGAGTGAATTAACTATTGGAGATGTTGTTGTACTTGAAGAGGGAGATAACGTACCAGCAGATCTCCGATTATTGAAAAGCTATGATCTTTTGATAAATGAATCAGCACTCACAGGAGAATCTAAACCCTCAAACAAAGATGAAACATCTCTATATGAAAACGAAACAAACAATCTGGCATTCATGGATACATATGTGTCATCAGGACGAGCAAGGGGTGTTGTAGTTGAGATAGGGATGAATACTGCCATAGGCAATATTGCTGAAATTATACAGGGGGATGAGGAGAAAACTCCACTTCAAGACAGAATACATAGTCTTGGTAAGCTAATGGGATTGATCGCACTTATAGTTTGTACTGGTATATTTGGACTTCAATTCTTCAAGGGTGTTCCATTAGTTTCAAACTTTCTGACAGCAGTTTCCCTTGCAGTCGCAGCGGTACCCGAGGGATTACCGGCAATAATGACCCTAACACTCGCACTTGGAATGCAGAAAATNNATATGTACAGATAAAACAGGGACACTAACCGAAAACAAGATGATTGTACGCCAAACCAGGATAACAGCTCCTGAAATGGTATTCAAAATATCTGCACTCTGTAATAACTCAAGCATATATAATGGGAAGGTTATTGGTGATCCAACAGACGCTGCAATGCTTATTTATGCAGAAGAAAATGATTACATGAGGGAAGAACTGGAAAAGAAACATAAAAGAATTTTTGAAATACCGTTAGATAGCGAAAGAAAGAGGATGTCCACTGTAAACCAGTTCAATGGTGAAAGATATTTACTCACGAAGGGTGCTCCGGAGATAATCATTGAACAATGTAAAATGATTGAAGATCAAGGAAAATTCAATGAAATAACCGAAGACATCCGAAGGAAAGTACTAGAAGATCTTAAAAACATGACCTCTGAATCACTTAGAGTATTGGCACTTGCCTACAAGAAGCTGGGTCCTGAAGAAGGTTATGAAAATAAAGAAACACTGGAAAGTGACCTCATCTATGTTGGACTAGTGGGAATGATGGATCCACCAAGAAAAGAAGCAAAAGAAGCTGTTGAACTGTGTGAAAAAGCAGGAATCAAGGTCGTAATGATCACAGGTGATAACAAAGACACAGCAACAGCGATAGCCTCAGAAATTGGAATTTTAAAGGGTGGAAAAGTTTTAACTGGACAAGATCTAGATAAAATAGATGATAATAAATTTAAAGAGATAGTCCAAGATGTAAGTGTCTATGCACGAGTATTCCCTGAACAGAAGGTACGAATTGTTGAAGCACTTAAATCACGTGGACAAGTAGTGGCCATGACCGGAGATGGGGTGAACGATGCACCTGCACTTAAAAAAGCAGCCATTGGTGTTGCAATGGGTTCAGGTACGGATGTTGCCAAAGAATCTTCGGACATGATACTCCAGGATGATAACTTTGCAACTATTGTTGAAGCTGTTAAAGAAGGACGTACCATCTTTGACAACATAAAAAGATTTGTCAAATTCCAGCTTTCAACGAACATAGGGGCAATACTGACCATTATCTCAGCATCCCTCATGAGCTTGCCTATACCATTCAATCCCATCCAGATACTCTGGATAAACATAATAATGGATGGACCCCCTGCTCAGTCCCTGGGTGTAGAACCATCAGAGGCAAATGTGATGGAACGCCAACCAAGTAAGGGAAACATCATACCTAAACGAAATCTAATCAAAATCGTAATTGCAGGAGTTGTTATGAGTATTGGGACACTTTTACTCTACTACTATGAATTAACCAGTGGTGCAAAGATCATATCGGCAACTACTGTAGCATTTACCGTTTTTGTTATGTACCAAATATTCAACGTTTTCAACTGCAAAGCCAAGGGAATGGTAACTAACAAAACATTAATTATAGCGGTTGTTTTATCGTTTGTTCTACAGCTAGGTGTAATCTACCTGCCTTATCTGCAGCATATATTCAGGACAACATCAATTTCAATTCTTGATTGGGTGTTAATATTAATTGTGGCATCCTCAATATTTTTAACTGAATTCATAAGTGAAAAGGTGATAAAATGAGGGTCATGGTCATGGCAGGAACATCTGATGCTGTGAGTATCATTAGCAAATTAGCTGAATATGAAGATCTTGAAATCATTGCTACAACAACCACAAGCTACGGTGGAGATATTGCATTATCTGCAGGTGCAGATGAAATTGTCGTTGGCCGTCTGGATGTGAAGGAGATTGCAAAATTATTAGATGTAAATGGAATTGATGTGCTTGTGGATGCAACCCATCCATTTGCTTCTGAAGCAAGCATTAATGCTATTAAAGCATCCCATAAATCTGGAATAAAATATATTCGTTATGAAAGGCGTTCCATAAAAATCCCAGACCATGTGATTGAAGTTTCATCATTCCAAGAAGCAGGTATTATGGCAAAGAAGATCATGGGAAAAAATCTAAATGCTCGGATGATGCATCTTGCGGGTGTAACGACCCTTAATGATATAACAAAAACTATAGACCCTAAATTAATAGTTGCAAGGATCCTTCCAATGGTTTTATCAATAAAAAAATGTCTTAAAATTGGAATTTCAAGTGATAATATAATTGCAATGCAGGGAACATTTTCAAAGGAATTCAATAAGGCGCTAATGAAGGAATATGCCATAGGAGTAGTTGTAACCAAGGAAAGCGGTGAAAGAGGAGGGACACACTCCAAGATAGCCGCTGCTGCTGAGCTTGAAATTCCATTAATCATAGTTAAGAGGCCAATAATCCCTGAAATGGAAAGTGAAAGTGTATTTAAGGATATAGATCAACTTCTAAAGGATATTGTCTCCTTATTTGAAAATTAATTATTTATTACATATATTGTTAAATATTTGAGTGTTTAATTCCAACTTATTAATTTCTTTTTAGATAATAAAAATAATAAAATATTATCATTCTAAGCTAAAATAAATTTAATTAATGAATTAGCCTCAGATCGCCCATCAGTCATCACGAATCAGAGCTCATAGGGTTCATCACAGGCTGAATAATAAAATTCGGTTCTGATTAAATAATAAAAAAATATTATGTTTGGAGTTTGTATTTTATCCAAACATGACTCCAGTTTCTTTCCTCATTTCTTCGTCGTGTTCCATGCCAACAATTTTATCAACAGCATCCATGAAATCGTTCATAGTAACAGTGGATCTTTCTTCTCTTATTGCAAACATACCTGATTCAGTACAGATCGCTTTAAGGTCAGCTCCTGAAGCACCTTCTGAAAGAGAAGCAATATGCCTTATATCCACGTCTTCATCCAAAGTCATTTTTTTGGTGTGGATCTTCAATATCTCGTTTCTACCGTCTTCATTTGGAATTGGAACTTCGATAAATCTGTCAAAACGTCCCGGTCTTAAAAGTGCAGGGTCAAGAATGTCGGGTCTGTTGGTTGCAGCCACAATTCCAACATCACCCCTACCTTCAAAACCATCCATTTCAGCAAGTAGCTGCATAAGAGTTCTTTGAACTTCCCTGTCCCCACTTGTGGAACTTTTGAGTCTTTTTGCTGCTATAGCATCAATCTCGTCTATGAAGATTATACTAGGAGATTTCTCTTTTGCAAGTTCAAAAACACCTCTGACAAGTCTTGCACCTTCACCTATGTATTTCTTAACGAATTCGGATGCAACAATCTTGATGAAGGTTGCATTGGTTTCATTGGCAACAGCCTTTGCTAGGAGGGTTTTTCCTGTTCCTGGAGGGCCATAAAGTAATACTCCTTTCGGAGGTTCTATACCTATGTTGATGAACAATTCTGGTTTTTTAAGTGGTAGTTCAACAGTTTCCTTTATCTCTACTACCTGATCTTCCAATCCTCCAATCTGTTCATATGCAACTTCTGGTTTTTCTTCTACTTCCATACCTGTAACAATAGGGTCTTTTTCGGATGGCAGAACATGTACTATACTAAATGTCTGCTGGTTAAGTGCCACACGAACACCTGGTTCAAGTGACTTTTCATCTAAGAATCGTGAATATCCAATTACAAAATTAGGGCCGGTGCTGCTTTTAACAACTACCCTACCGTCGTCTAAAACTTCAGTTACTGTAGCAATTACTAATGGTGGTGATCTGAACCTTTCAATCTCTCCCCTTAGAGATTTTACTTCTCTGTCCAGCCTCATTTTTTCATTTTCGATCAGGACTTTATCCTTTTCGAGTTTCCTAACTTTCCACATTAGGTTACGTTTGGTTTTAGTGTTGTCCTCTTTTAGGATTTTTATCTCCGTTTTAAGGTCTTCAATCTTTTTTAATACATTTGGGGACATGTTTTCCATGATCCTCGCTCACTCCTAACTTTTATTAAAAAAAATAATACTCTAAAGACTTAATATTATTTATGAATTTATTGTCCTTAATAATATTTAAATATAAGGGTATTGATTATATATGAATACAAGTGTAAAGGGATTAGTTATGAGATGCGAGATTTGTGGAAAAAAACTAGTAGAAGAACCATTAAAAACTAAAGTAGATGGTTCAATAATGCTTACGTGTAAAGAATGCTCAAAATTTGGTAAAGTTCAGAGAGAAGTGCCTAAACCAAAAAGACCCGGAGCATCAAGGGTAAGGACACCTAGGAGAGTTCAAAGACCAAGAGAACCTGCAGAAGAAGTAGTTGAAAATGTTAAGGACATTGTTAGACAGGCAAGAGAAAAGAAAGGATGGTCTCGTGAAGAACTTGGAGAGAAGATATATGAAAAGGCTTCGGTTGTAAGTAGAATAGAATCAGGTAAAATGGTTCCAGATCTTAAGCTCGCAAGGAAGATTGAGAAATTGATGAATATTGTTCTGATAGAAAAAAATGAAGATTTGTCCTCAGATGAGACTGGTCATTCAAAAATTAGGGGAGCAACCATTGGGGATATAGCTCGTATAAAAAAGAATTGATTTGTTTGAGCTTTTCAATCAAAATTCTTTTTCAGATTAATTATATTTCTTAACAAAATATAGAAAATAAGTAATTTTAATTTTTTTATTTTAATTATCAACATAAATTTATTTAAAATTTTTAGTTTTTTGTTGCTTATTTTTATGTGAATAGTAACCCTTCAGATTGGCTAGTTCATGAAATGTTTGCATCAACGCCTTAAATTGAATATACTCTTCACTGATTACGATTACATGTGCAGGTGGATGTATTTTCCTAATTTGTACTATACTTTTAGTTGTGTCATCTTCAACACGAACAAGGACAGCTATATCTGATTTTGATCTTAATTGCTGTTTTAAGATATTTCCTGCAATTTCATCGGCTTTTTTTGGGTCTATAATCCTAGGTTTTCCAGCCACCTTGAGTCCGGCATGTCTTTCAATGTCTGCTAGGGTATTCAAAAGTTTTCCCTGATCTTCAGCGCGTATTAAAATTAAAGCCATTATTTTTACTCCTTCTAATTAATTAGAACATAATCAATGAATTGATAATTAAAACAGATTATGAAAGAAAAATACTCGTTTATCTTCCTTTCTCCAATTTTTTAAGTCTAGCTAATCTAGTTCGATTATTTTTTAAGGAACGAAGATATTAGAGTGCTTCTAAAGAGAACTAGAATAACAAGTATCAGTCCAATAGCCGTCTGCATATTGCCTAGAATGCTCAATATTGATGAACTTATAGGTAAATTCCATGGGGGTGAAGTTCTATTGTTTTGTAGAGGTGTATAATATACTCCAACAGCTTTTTGATTTTGATTCACATTTATATCTCTGGGTTCTACGTCGTTAACACCTACAAGCAGTCCGTTTCCTATTGCTTTGTTGACATCACTAGCGATTTGTGTATTGCTGTACCCATGTTTATTAACAGATGCCTCTACTATTTCCTGTGTTGTTTCTGTAATTCCTGGTGCGTCGCTTCCATAAACAGATACGGATACTGAGTTAGCAGTTACCGTTATTGCATTTTGAAGAGCTTGGTAAGCGTAGACTGTTGTAAGGTTAGTACCGTCAATTGGACTTGTTTGGTAGTTATCAGCTTCTGGGAAAGCAACACTCCATCCGTTTGGACTCACCTTACTGTAAGGCTGGTCCATAGAAAACCCTGTAGTATTATAAGCTGGAGGTGTGAACATATCACCTGTAGTTATTCCAGACACAAGGTTCACAGCACCACCACCGTGTTTTTCACCTGCATTTATTGCAACATTTTTAAATGCAGCTGCAACAACAGCTGTAGCCGGGTAACCATCTCTTATCATTTCTCCCATAATTTCTGCTGTTTGCAGGCGCACAGCATCAGCCGTACCGTATTGAGGGTTACCTGGGGTATTTCTAAGGTGTATTATAGCACCACGATCGCCGGGCGGGAGTACAGCCAAACCACCATTGTACGGAGTTATTGTGATCGTATTGTTGGCATCAACAATTACAACATAGGCTAAGAAGTAACCACCAACTGCAGCACCTATAGTCGGTCCTCCGTCCATAACCCGTATACCTGAAAAACCATTAGCTAATGAAGCTGCTTGTGCTGCTGTACCTCCATTTTCAAGACTATTTATGGCTGAAACTATGGCTCCCAGCCTTGGTGTTTCATTACCTTCACCACCAGACAGTACTGCAAAGTGTTTATCCTTAGACATTATGAAAGTTGACTGAAACATGTTTTCAGCCCATGATTGACTTCCTGCTGCAGCACCGTTTGGATCCTTTCCTGTAGGATCTGTTATAACTATAACGTTCATGGTGGCTGATGCTGTATTAACTACCATTGCTACAGTTATTAGAAGTATAAAAAATTTCGTTAAATTTGATCTATCCATAATTCAGCCCCTTAAAATGTTCCGTTCAGCCCTTTAATTTGTATGTTTAAGAAATCTTCAATAACGTTAACAGTAACTATTCCTGTTTGGTTATTTACCTGAACGTCGGCTGCACCAATTGGAGTTACCTGAGTACCAGGAATGGTGGTGAGCATAACAGCTTGTTTGGCATTATCTATTGCTTCGTTAAGCGGAACCTTACGTTTACTCGTAACAAGGGTGTCTCCCTGTATATAACTCCCGGATCTAAACCCAACATCTGCTAAACTGCTTTTAATTGAATCTAAAGGTACGATATCATTACCTTTGACTATAATTCCAGATATTTGAACTCCTTGGTCTCCAACATTTGTGGAGGATGCATAAGACATGTAAGTCATGACTCTTCCTGATAAAATAAGCATGAAGGCCAGTAATAAAATAATTAAAGTATCTCTCCTAATTTTTATGAACATTCTTTCACCTTTAATGCATTGAAATTTGAACTTATAATATTTATATTGATCATAATTTTGATATTATCTTAATTGATATAATAGTATGTAAAGTATTACATTAAGAGTAACTAATTAAAAACTATCTAAATTTTGCAAATATCTCAATTTGAGAATATTTTCTTTGTATTTGAATGCAGCTTCACCGAGACATACTAATGCTTCTGTTTTACATTTTAATCCCTTTTTAAGCCCTTCTAACACCTGATCAGAGCTTGCTCCGAGGGTACCTTGTTTGAATTTTACTGGATATATGTCGGTAAATATGATCTTTCCAGTTGAGATATATTCTTCTTGTTTTTCAGCTGCCTTCCTTGATGCGAAGGATGCTGGTACAATGAAATCTCCATTTTTGAGGGCTTTTTCTAGTATTTCCACATCTCCAGATTCACCAGATTCGGAAGAGACGGTAATAACGACTGTGATTTTATTATAAACTTTTTTCAACTCCCTGAGAACCGTTTCGATTCCTGCAGGGTTATGGCCGTAATCGAGTAAAACATCCATTCCATTGTGATCGTACAAGTGTTCAATCCTACCCGGAACACCTTTAAAACTTTTAATAGCTGTTAGTATTTCATTAAGAGGGATTTTGAAAAATTCTCTAGCAGCTGCAATTGCACCTATTGAATTGTAAACGTTGTGAAGTCCAATTAACTGCATTTCCACATCAACCTCACCTTCAGGTGTTTTGAGTGTGTAATTTCCATTAGATTCATCTATTTCCTTTGCAAGATAGTCTGGTTTGGGTCTTGTTAGGCCGCATTCACAATTGTAAACCCCTGAGCCTGTGATAGTTTCATTTATCAGGATATCCCTTCCACACCAGCACGTTTTGTAACCGATCCCTGCACTCGATGAATCGACACCAAAGGTAATAACATTATCCTCATCAGAATCAATCAGTCCAAATATGGTAGGATCATCTGAATTGACTATTAAGATCTTATTTTTGAAGTATTCTATAAATTCGCCCTTAATACTGGCATAGCTCATAAAATCATGGTCTTCATCTAAATGGTCCGGATTGATGTTGGTTACAACGCCACATTCTGGTTCGCAGCGTTCAACCATTATTTTGAGATCACCAGTTTTTCCAAATGTCCCCGTCTCAAGAACAGCTACATCTCCGGTTAACCTAGCCTGTAAAGGTGGGATATAATCAATATTTCCCTGTAAATTTCTAAAGCCATGTTCTGTTGGTTCTAAACCCACATGTCTGCAGATATGTTTCAGAAGAGTGGTTGTTGTGGTTTTACCATTAGTTCCGGTAATACATATGACAGGTTTTTCTGGTTTGAAAATTTCCAGACAATCCTCAACTGTTAGAACATTCAGTCCATAATTTTTTATTTTATTAAAAAGATCAGATGTTTCCATTAAACTTGGAGGGATAATGATACAAGTTGATTTCTTAAAAAATGATTCAGGGTGGTCTGCTAAATATAATGGTAGTTTATAATCATTTAATGTGTAGAGATAATCACATTCTTCCTTCGCGTGCATATCTGTACCCATTACATTATAATTATGATCCATTAACATTCTTGCTATAAGATTTGAAACCACACCGCATATCCCAATAACACCGTAAACATTAGGATCATCATGCTTTCTTTTGATATCCTTATCTGTATTACTCATATTTTTTACATCCGTCCTTAATACCTGACATCATCTTGGTCTTAACATCCTCGTAATTGGTGATGGCCCCAGGGCCGACATGCAGGATGGTGCATCCAGGATTTGAATGTTTAATGGATAACTTTCCTGCGGTTAAAATGTCTTCTACAGGAATCTTCAGAGCATCTGATTTCTCAGCTCCCTCTATAACTTCATTTGCAGCTTCAATATCATATTCTTTGGTTGTTTCGTTGTATCCACTACAGATTATTACCTTAGCATACCTTCCAACCACTTCTCCAACTTTAAATTTGTCTCTTGGGTTAGTACTATCCGGATTATCAATTATAACAATAAGTTCTTTGTTGTTAAAACATTCAAGAGTTTTTATAAGTCCTTCAGGCACAAATGCTGCATCAAAATGGACATCTCTTCCCTTATAATTTCCAATATATTCCATATGTCCAGCAATTCCTTTAAAACTTTTTAAACCTTTGATTATTGAATCTTCATCCAGTCCATAAGCCAGCGCAGCAGCAGAAGCAGCAATAGAATTTTCAAAGTAATATCCAAGTAAATTGAATGATGTTTTAAAATGTCCCTTAAGTTTCATTCCATGTATATCATATGTTATATCCAATATTCTGTCCTTTAAATTTCCATTAACATCGCAATGATTGTTATTTCCATGACAGTAATAAATTGTGTCGTCCCTTAAAGTTTCAAAATATTCCATACACTGAAGTCCAGAAACCAAAATTTTACTAGAATTTGCTATGAAAAGTTTACGGGTAACATATTTCTCCATTGAATAGTCAAATTCATCCAAATGATCCGGGTAAATGTTGGTAATTACGCCAACATTAAGAACAACTTTGGACATGAGCCTTGAAGTTCCATGGGGAAGTTCTAGCACTGCAATGTTGTTTTTCTTGTGAAGTCCATTTACAATCCCATCTACAATAACCTCACTCAGTAAGTTCCCCATTCTAGATGAACATGTCCAGACTCTGTAACCTGCTTCCATGAAGATTTCAGACAGGATATGTGTGGTGCTGGTTTTTCCAAGAGTTCCTGTAATTCCTATAATATCTAAATCCAGTAGATCATTTATAACTGTTGAGATGTACTCGTTTCCTAGTATTTCAACTTTTTTATCTTTCAACAACTTTATTATTGGAGAATTTTCTGGAACAGTAGGGGAGATATATGCATAACTTACCTTTTCAACTCCTAAAGAGGCATCTGAACCTAACATTAGTTTTACACCTTCATTTTCCATTATTTTTAGGGTTTCTTGAACCCCAGGAGAAAATTCTTCAAATAATTTCCTGTCAGTTAAAATAACCTGATTTCCGGTGTGGTTAAGTATCCTTGCGACTGGACGTCCAGCATTACCAGCTCCAATTATTATACATTCCATAACTATTTCCTCAGATTTGTTTATTACCCATTAATTGTTCTGTAAATTTGATTAAAATTACTTTAATATCATCTGTTTATTTATTATTTATCTCAATTTCTCATTTATATTAAGTTATTTATTATCATGGATAGTCTTCGAGATTCATTAAATCAATATAATTCAATGAATTTTAAATTAAGAAAATAGTCAACAAAAGGTAAATTTGAATTTTTTATAATAAATTGATTAAAATATTTGAATGAAATATTATAAAAAATTAGCTAATCAAATATTTTTATTTTCTAAATTTATTAATCTTCCTTAAAGCATTAGTTGCAGGATCCATTCCCTGAGCACCTATTAGTAAGATAGTATCAATCTCT
>PMMY01000269.1:0-2357 GCA_003162655.1 Methanobacterium sp.
CAAACAGTATTCATTGTTTTGCTATCAATATTTACTATCATGGAAACGTTTTCCCAGAGTATTACAACTGACAGACAGCCAGTTGCGGCAGGAAGATTTTATCCCGCTGATAAAGATACCCTATCAAAAGATCTTGCCAGGTATTTCGAAACCTGCAAAAGATCTCCCGGCAATTGGAATGTAAGGGCAATAATCAGTCCCCATGCCGGATATATGTTTTCCGGTAAAATTACTGCATCGGCATTCTCAGCAATTCCAAAAAATGCAGCATATAAAAATATCTTTATTATCGGATCAAGCCATGTGATGTATTTCGACGGAGCTTCAGTCTATAATACAGGCGATTATATAACTCCCCTGGGAAAAGTGACAGTCAACAGGGAAATCGCGGACAAACTCATACTTGACAACAAGGTATTTGCTTTTCCCACAACTGCACATATTCAGGAACACAGTATTGAGGTTCAGATACCATTCATTCAGTCATATTTTAAAAATATTCCGCCTATTATTCCCATTATTATCGGGACAGATAAGGAAAATACCATAAAAAAGATCGCAGAGGCTCTCAGACCGTGGTTTACTCCGGAAAATCTTTTTATTATAAGCAGCGACTTCTCTCATTACCCTCCGTATAAAGATGCTGTTGAAAACGATAGTTTAACAGCTATGAGCATTATCTCCGGCAAGCCAAGGATCTTTCTCAATACTCTAAGAAACAACGCTTCTAAAAACATATCTGGCCTCGCAACAAGCATGTGTNNCGCTTCTCTACCTTGCCGAAGGGAATGATAAACTTGAAACCAAACGTCTGGATTACTGTAATTCGGGAGATTCTCCAAGTGGAGGAAAAGCGGAAGTAGTAGGTTATAATGCGATGGTAATGATTGATAAAGATCAATCTTCCTCACTTCCTCACACATCTGGCAACAGCTTTTCTTTCACCATGGAGGAAAAGAAAAAGCTTTTTGATATAGCAAAGAAGTCCATTGAATCAAGATTCACAGATTATAAATATGTTATGGATGAAAGGTCGATGCCGGATGACCTTAAAAAGCCAATGGGTGCCTTTGTCACATTAAACNNCTTTATATAATGTGGTCAGCGAATCTGCGATCTCTTCGGCTTTCGAAGATCCCCGCTTCTCCCCTCTTACAAAAGATGAATATAAAGTTACCAATATAGAGATCACGGTGATTGGGCCGTTAAAAAAGATAAACAATATCAATGAGATAGTTCTTGGCAAGCAAGGAATTTATATTAAAAAGGGACTGAGAGCAGGAACTATGCTCCCTCAGGTTGCTACGGAGAATGGCTGGTCACTTGAAGAGTTTCTGGGATATACTTCCAGAGATAAAGCCGGGTTAGGATGGGATGGTTGGAAAGATGCAGAGATTTCTATTTACGAAGGCGTCGTTCTTGAAGATAAGCGAAAGTAACCATGTATCATGTTATTAGTACGTGTTTTACTGCAATACTATTATATTTAGTCAGTTACTTTTTTTATCGTATTGGTTATTTCTCCCNNAATGGAACATAACTTTTATCAAGGAAATACTCAGCTGGCACGTTGAATTTGGTGTAGGACTGGCTGTAACCGGTATGATTCATTTTTTCTGGCACCTGAACTATTACGGAAAATATTTCGGCAAATCTTCATATATTCCTAAAGATCCAAAACCTCTGAATATTTCATCTGCTGAAATAAAAACGAATCTCTTTGTAGTTGGTTTCGTTAGCTCATCCATTCAATTTATGATGATGCGAGAGATAATGAATATTACAGGTGGCTATGAGTTGATTACTGGTTCATTTTTGGGATCATGGCTCATTGCATCAGCAATCGGTGCCTCACTTGGTTCTAAATCAGCATTAGATGACATCAGAAAAATAAACCTGGTTTTTGCTTTCAGCCCTGTTCTTTCAGTGNNATTATCTATACATTCCTCGTTCTGTTTCCTTTCTGTATGGTATCAGGATTTACCTTCATAAGATTGATTCAGATAGCTGTTTCTGAGAATAAATTTGTGCCGGGAAAATCATTCTCTATTGAAACGACAGGAGGAATAGTTGCCGGTATTGTCATATCCCTCTTAACGGCAGGGTTAATAGGAACTTATAAATTGCTCCTTCTGATTATTCTGTTATCGGTCACATATGTTGTGATAGCATATTATTTAAAAAGATCAGCAGGAAGTACCATATTCAGATTTTTTGTGCTTTTGCTTTGTACGCTTATTATCTTTTTGGATCCTGACATTCCATTCAGGCAGATATTACATCCGTCAGTTAGAGTTACCTTGACGAACGATACTCCATATGGCAACATAACAAAAGGCAAGTATAAAGGTGAAGAC
>PMMY01000269.1:2363-2625 GCA_003162655.1 Methanobacterium sp.
CCATGCATGAAACACCTGTTGATAAAAAGTTTCCGGGGAGTGTGGAAATTGTGAATCAGGATGCCTACAGGTATATCCGGAACTCCGATGAACTGGTCGATGCCATAATTCTACTTGTTCCGCCCCCGACAACATTACTCCTAAACCGGTATTATACCTCCGAATTCTTTCAGGAAGTTAAGAAAAGACTCAATCCCGATGGCATTTTTATGTGTTCGCCGGGACCGGGAGACAGTTATTTTAATAAAGAATCTCTTAATTT
>PMMY01000007.1 GCA_003162655.1 Methanobacterium sp.
AACTAATAAAAGTTGGCTTTACAGTCGAAACATATTTCTCGAGATAATCTTCATAATCTTTTGCCTGCAATTGTTCTTCATTACTGGCATAAACAGGGAAGAGATTGATATATGCCATTTTTTGGGGAGTAGCTCTTGTCCATGCATCCTTCCATCTTTTTAAGCCGGGGAAAATAGCAGAGCCAGGCTCGTCTCTCAGATAATAGCCAAAAACCGAATTGTCATTAGCCGTTTTTTCAACGATTCCGTTTACTCTTTTGCTGATCTCAGCTTCACTTAATTTTGATTCAGCATCACCTACCTGGATAGAGTTGTCGTAAACAATGGCTTTTAATCCTGCATCTNNCAAATCCTGCCAGATTGAATCCACAATCGTAAATTTCATTTAAGGTAGTGGAATCCGTTGGTGTTTCTCCCCAGGGCATAATGACAAATTCTTCAGGGCTTAGCCGGATTGGTTTGTATGATTGAGAATAACACACTGATAAACTTAACCCTAAAACACATGTACTGAATATCTTTTTCATTTTAACACTGAAATAATTAATAAGAAAATGGATTCTTCATTTCCTGTCTAAAAATAGAGTGACACAGGACCTAGTATCCCTGATTTCTGGAGTGATTTGTCCTTGCCCGGGAGATTAAGCACTGGTGATGTTGTCCAGCAATTCTTCAGCTTTCCGAATTGTGTAAAATCACCGATAATCCTGTTTCGCCATGTGTTTGCAACATGGATGACAAGTTTGTTATCTTTCCCCTTAAGCATACCGGTGACCTCAAATCTGTAACCGGGGAAGACAGATGAGCCCAGAAGTTTTCCGTTTAAGGTGATGTTATACGCTACCATGACAGAATCGAGACTTATATAAGCTGTTTTTTTGCCAAACAGTTCGCTTGGAACAGAAAAATTCAGTTCGTATGTTGCCTTTCCGGCATAGAATCTGATATCAGGATCCTCAAGTAGTGTCCAGGACGAGAAACTTGTCACAGGTATGGCTTTTTTCTCCGGAAGATCCTCAAATTCAAGTGTTCCTGTAAAATCTTTCAGTACGTATTTCTCAGCAGGATCCTTCCTTACCTCCAGACCAGCTTCCTTTTCCTTTTGAAAAATAAAAAACAGCGACTCTTTTGGCTTGAACTTGAGTCTGACAGTTGTTATACCCTCCGATATCTTATAGTCCGCCGGTAGAGTTACTGTTCCATATTGAGGATCCCAAATTTCCGGATTTTTCCCTGATACTCTGAAACTGCATTCTCTCTCAACCGCTTTGTCTTCCTTATTTACCACAAAATATATATCTGCATTCANNTTATAGAAGATTTATTGTATCCTTCCTGTCACAGGAAAAATCAGGTTTGACATTGAGTCCTGAGAGGATTAAATTAATCGCAGTTTTGGTATATACCCTCCCTTTACCATAAACATTGCCTTTGCCGTCTTCATTATCAGTATTTCCCCACATTTGTCCGGAGAGGATACCAAGTAGCTTTTCATTTTCATTATAATTCAGGTTACCTGCAACTTTTACAGGTCTGGGACCGGCAACAACTGCTCCCGCATTTACAAGTCCCCCAATTACTTTTAGTGTGCTATATTCCATCACAGAATCATCAGGAAGTAAAAGCATAGCATAGCTCAATCCGTTATCAAGCTGAAGTTTACCTTCAGCAATTTTGCAGTGATTAAGAAGGACATCAAGGTTACAGCGCTGTAATGAATATCCATAAGGCATTTCATATTTCCCTGAACTCTTAAGTTCTTTGAAGTACCTGTCGCCTTCAAAGTAGAGAACATCCGCTACCGGAGTGCCCTTCTGGAGTAGATATTGATCTCTGGCAAGATATGTGAACCATTGCGAAGCAAACTCCCACCAAGGATTATGTCTGTTAAAGCTCTGGCCAAATTCCCCAAGGGTGACTCCCGGCTTTTTCTCAAATGGCTGATGAACATTACTATGTAGTACAATCTGGTTTATTCCGGTACAAAACGCCCGGTCGCCATACAGTTTCAGATCCCAGGGAGTCTCACTGTAATTTGCATAACCGGTATAGGATTCTGCTGGAATTATCTGTTTTTTATACAAGGCTGCTGCCTGAGCCGGAATTTCCCATGAAGAACCAGTCACTGGTCTGTAATTTATAAATCCGGTTTTTGGATCAGGCCCAGCCCAGAATTCAAACATCGGGACATCAACATAACTATTCGATTTCAGAATATCCAGAGGTGGATAGCTAGTACCTCCATAAATGACTTCTGTATGTGACTTTACTCCGTTTTGCTGGCACAATTCGTTGAAATGTTTGTAGTAGTTTTCCTGAATTAACTCCGCTATGGTCCGTCGAAAGTCCTGTAAAAATCGTTCCGTTGACCCGGAGTTATCAACTGTTTCACCGCATATTACCGGCAACCAGTTTACAATACTATAGTGTCTTCGTTTTTCAAATTCAGATGCAAAGCTATCGGTCCAGTTCTGGTATCTGCATTCCCAACTGTCGATGAACATATACTCAAATGTGTTTCCGGNNCCGGCATGAGCAATAAGTTTTACGGGAAAACTGCGGAAGTGAAGATTTAATGCTGCTGTATCCATCTTGTCACATTCCAGTCCTCTGCCGGCTGAAGTTGCCGGTCCATTGGTTGCTTCAGTAGTGGTATATCCGATGCGAAGGATTGTCCATGTCCCTTCAGGGACCTTCCAGCTTAAGGTGCCATCGGCTGTCATGTATTGTGTGAGGTCCAGAATACCTGAAGCTGTTACAGCATTTGCGGCTTCCTTCCCCTGTTGAAGAATATCCCCAGCCTTGTTAGCCATGGTTGTTACGGTTTTTTCAAGATGAAAAGGTATTGAGGTATTATAACCGGGTTTTTCATCTTTATCCACAAGCTCAAGTTCGGAGATTTGCATAGGGCCAAAACCCAAACTGTCAATTT
>PMMY01000062.1 GCA_003162655.1 Methanobacterium sp.
TGGATGAACAAAGCAAGTGTACTGATACGTTTCGAAAAATTTGAAGATGCTATAAAATGCTGTGACAAAGCATTAAAAATAAATCCAATATTGTTACCTGGTCTGTTTCTTAAAGTAAGAACTCTCCAAACCATTGAAAAGTTTCAGGAATCTATTGAAAGTCTGGATAAAGTACTTGAATTGGAACCTGATAATGATGAGGCTTGGTTTTTAAGGGGAATTTCATTNNGATCCAAAGAATATTGGTGCATGGTACTTCAAGGGAAGATCGTTAATGATTCTCGGAAAAACAGACGAAGCAATAAAATGCTTTGAAATGGTAACAATCATGGATCCCGAAAATTACGAAGCCTTTCTTTTAATGGGTATTATGCTATTAGAGCTTGAAAAATACAAAGAAGCACTTGAAAGTTTTGAGAATGTTTTAAAACTAAAACCAGATAACGAAGATGCTCTTATAAAAAAAGGCCAATCGCTCGGATTCCTTGAAGAACCAGAAGAAGCATTAAAATGTTTCAACGAAGCTTTAAATATCAATCAAAATAATCTCGAAGCTCTAAACTATAAAGGAGTAGCTTTGAAGCATATGCATAAATATGAATTGTCCATAGACACTTTTAAAACAATAATTGATATGGAACCCGAGAATCCATGGGCTTGGCATCAGATTGGATTAAATTACAAGGAACTTGAAATGTATCAAAAAGCAGTAGAAGCCTTTGACAATGCCCTTGATGTGGATCCTGATTTCATTCTTGGATTGATGGAGAAGGGAGTAACTTTAGGAATCAATAAACAGTACCCTGAAGCCCTGGAATGTTTTGATGAGGTATTAATAAAAGATCCTGATAATCCAGATGCACTTCAATTTAAAAAGATGACCCTAGAATTCATGGAACAAGGAAAACAAACAGATTAAATGAAACACAAATTAAAGCAGGATATTAAAAATCGGGTGAAAACATGGATTACAAGGAATTACAAAGCTATATGGAACTAAGTCCATTTGAGGTACAGTTTGCACTGACTAATATAGCAGGAAATTTCAGGGATCACACACTGTTAAATGCGGGTCGTGGGAATCCTAACTGGATAGCTACCACACCTAGACAAGCCTTTTTTACTTTGGGCAATTTTGCAATAGAAGAATCGAAATGCAACTGCGAATATATACATACAGGGTTTCATCCTGAAAAAACCGGAATAGCAGAAAGATTCAAGGAATATGTGCTAAAAAATCCAGATGAACCGGGGATAAAATTTTTAAAAANNTATGCGCTAAAAAATCCAGATGCACCTGGAATAATATTTCTAAAAAATGCAGTTGATTATGGAATCGATATATTAGGATTTACACCCGACTCATGGGTATACGAATTAGTAACGGGAGTTACCGGAGATTTTTATCCCGAACCCGATCGTATGCTACCTTATGCAGAGAAGGTGGTGCATTCATTTTTAATTGAATTTTTGTGCAACAATGAAAAGAAAAAATGCAAATACGATCTTTTTGCTACAGAAGGGGGAACAGGAGGAATAATATATGTTTTTAACTCCCTCATGGAGAACAAACTCATAAGTAAGGGAGATAAAATAGCAATAGGTTCTCCAATATTCACACCCTACCTTGAAATACCTCGTTTAAACGATTATGAACTTGTAGAAGTTGAAATTGAAGCGGATGCAGATGATGATTGGCAGTATCCGGATTCTGAAATAGATAAACTTAAAGATCCATCAATTAAAGCGTTCTTTGTAGTCAATCCTGGTAACCCTCAGGCAAGGTCCATAAGGGATGAAACTGTCCAACGCATTGCANNGAAATACCCTCAAACACTATATGTGTATATTCCTTCAGTAAACACATGGGATGCACAGGTTGGAGGTTAGGGGTAGTTTGTTTATACGAAGATAATGAAATCGACAGGATGTTAGGTAGACTTCCAGAAAAGGAACAAAACCAGTTGATAGAAAGGTACGAAAGTATCAGTCTTGATCCTGTAAATATGAAGTTTATAGACCGTATGGTTGCAGATAGCCGATCAGTCGCCCTTAAACACACTGCTGGATTATCGTTACCCCAACAGATACAAATGACACTATTTTCACTGTTTTTTATAATTGAAGATAATGTTAATTATATAGAAGGCACTAAGAGAGCACTTAACAAACGTATGCACGTGCTCTACAAATCCCTTGGCCTTCCATTAGATTTTGATAAAACAGCAACCAACTATTACGCAGTAATTGACCTCCTTGAACTGGCAAGGGACAGATATGGGGATATATTTGTAGAATGGATGATAAAATCATACAATGCACTTTCATTTGTATTTGCACTGGCTGATAAAGAATCTGTAGTCATATTACCTGGAGCAGGGTTTGATGCACCCAGCTGGTCTGTGAGGGTTTCACTAGCCAATTTAAGATTTGAGGACTATGAAAAGATTGGTAAAAAAATGTTAGAAACATTAGAAACAGCCTATATAGACTTCCAAACAAACTATTAAAGACTTTTAATTATTTCAAATTATTTGATACAATCAATATCCAAATATTTTTAGGTAATGAAAAGAAAAACATTTATTGTATTCCTGAAACTGGTGAATTTATGTATAAAAACTTCTTAATTGGTTTAATATTACTTAGTTTAGTTTTAATATCAGCTGGTACAGTATCAGCTGCGAATAATATAACAACTATAACAAGCTCTCAAAATTCTGTTTCAACCACAGTTGCCTCAACGCTTAAGGTTGTGATTATAAATAAGGCTACTGGTGGGGATTTAAGTAAAAATTCCATATTAATGAAGTACATTAAAAAAACAGTGCTAGCAAAACAAATAATTTCGAAAGCAAAATATGGAACTCCATTGGTAAGGTTTGGAAACGGTAATGGCCCAGTAGTATTAATTGTAGCTGGAGTGCATGGTAACGAGTTACCTGCCCCTGCAGCAGCAATGAA
>PMMY01000074.1 GCA_003162655.1 Methanobacterium sp.
ATCGATGTGCTGAACAACGGACCGGACACAGCTACTAATGTAGGAGTTACAGACACCTTAGCTAATGGATTAACATATATAAGTTCCACACTGAGCGGAGCATATGATTCTGCAACTAGGACAATTACCTGGAACCTTGCAAGCTTAGCAAGCGGTGCACACTTCATGCCATCATTTACAGCTACAGTAAACGCATTAACTCAGGGACAAACCATCACAAACATAGCATTCACAAACAATTCACAAAACCCAATACCAATTGAATCAACACCAGTAAATATTCATATAAACAACGCAGTATTAACCATAACCAAAACAGCAAACCAATCTAACTACAATGTNNACAAATGTTGTATTAACAGATACCCTGCCTGAGGGACTAACATACGTGAGCTCTACACTCGATGGAGTGTATCATTCTACAACCAGAACAATTACCTGGACAGTAGGTAACCTGGTTAATGGTGCTCATTTCATAACATCTGTTAAAGCAACAGTTACAGCTGCTGGTGGTGGTAAACACTTGGTAAACACTGCTCAAGCCAAAAATGACCAGATAATCACTCCAGTTAAAACAACAGCAAATATCTACGTACCAGCCGCTGCATTGGAAATTTCAAAAACAGTTAACAATAAAACTCCTAGAATTGGCGATACTGTAATCTACACTTTAATTGTGCAGAACCACGGCCCTGATACAGCTAATTCGCTAAAGGTGGCGGATGCGTTTACAACAGGTGGACTTAAATTTGTTGGAGTCGATTCTATCAACTACGGTACATACGATCCAACTACAGGAGTATGGTCCATAGATAACCTTCCAACCAACACAGTAGCAAGCCTTGTCTTACGGTTTAAAACTGAACGTGCAGGTATAGTTATAAACGATGCAAAGGTCACATCATTAACCTTTGACCCTAACCTGTACCCAACAGAAGCATCTGTAACCATCAACGTCCACAACCCATCAACCACAATACCAACAGTAGGAGCTACTTCAGTAGCCATGCAGAAGACAGGATTACCAATAGGAGCTTTGATCCTGGCAGTAATCATGTTATTCACGGGAATTGTACTACCAAAAATGAAAAACTAATCAGAAAATAGGATAAAACGCGAACAAATCCTATTTTCCCCAAATCTTTTTTTGTTTTTAAATTAACGAATCCTTTATTATTTTTAACCATCCTTTAAACAAAATCTATTTTAATTCATGTTTGATGTTAAAAACTTATCTTATATGCAGAAACGAATAATTAGGTAATATCCTTTCATGTAGAACGTTAATACATAGAAGTTATTTTAAAATTTTATTCTTATTATTATGGATTATTTTCCTATTTTATTGAATTTAAATATAGAAAAATTTATTGTAGATTTCAAGCTTTCTACTAGATTAAAATATAAATATGAGATTCTATATAACTCATAATCATTAAATAAAGTATATATACTATGATTTACACATATACAGTTAACTGAGGAGCCAATGGTGGTATTGATGTCTATTGGGACCTTCGAAAAAAAATAACATGAGGTAATTGCAAATCATGTTAAAACTTTGTAATGGTGAGTATAATGGCTTATGATTGGGATATAATCAAAACTGAGTATATTCAAGGATTTGTTGATAAAAATGGCAATTTAAAACTTCCAACACTTAAGGAATTAAGTCAAAGACATGCATGCTCTTATTCCCGCACTAAACAAAAATCTGCAAGCGGTAACTGGATACATCAAAGAAAACTCTTCGGAGAGATAAGGGAAGAAAAAATCCATGAGAAAAAGCTTGCAGTGCTTGTTAGTGAAGCTACCCAATTTGCTAGTAAATCTTTAAAAGCTGCCACTATGGGTATTGACGAAGGATTGGAGCGTTTAGAAGATAAAAATTTGTCTACACATGATTATATGAAGATAAGCATGGCAATCTCCAATTATCAAAAGATCGGATTACTAGCCCTTGGAGAACCAACTGAACGTGTTAAGAATGATAATAAACATGATATGATCGGGGATCCTATGAATGTACTGAATGATCCTGAATACATAACTGAAAAACGAAAAATGATGGATGATTATTATGACAAAAGAAGAAAGAAATGAGATTATCGATTTATGGGATTTTAGTAAAATAGTAACACAGGGTTCATGGGAACCAGTACCACATTTAAATATAATAGTTGAATTTTTACATTACGCATTTAATGGCCAACTAGAAAACTTTGCATGTGCTTTAAGCCCGCGATTAGGTAAATCAATGACCGTTTCAGAGATATTTCCTGCATATATATTAGGAATGAGACCTTATGCAAAAATTATACATGTTTCTTACAGTGATAGTTTAGCTCGAAGTTTCGGAGGCAAAGTTAAAAACATATTAGATGAATTTGGTAATTTATTTCCAGAAAAACCAATATTAAGTCAAGATACAAAAGCTAAAAACTGGTTCAAAATTAACAATAATACTGGAGAATATTTCTGTTCTGGGAGTTCAGGATCTGTTCTAGGTCGTGGTGGACATTGGATCATAGTTGATGAACCATCAAAGAACATAGAAGATGCTAGGAGTGAAAGACATCAGGAAAAACTTATTGATTTATTTGATACTACAATATCAACAAGAAAAGAAAAGGATCCAATAACAGGCCAGAATGCAGTAACACTTGTAATACATCAACGATTAGACCAAAACGATTTAATAGGGATTATACTTAAAAATCGTGAATGGATAACAGCAGAAGAAGCATTAAACAGATTAAGACTAGGAGAAAAGTTAGGTCATATATGGGTTTATTTACGATTACCTGAACTAGCAGAAGAAAACGATATATTAGGTCGTAAACCTGGAGAAGCCTTATGGCCTGAAAAAAGGGATGTAAAGGTATTAGCTCAAATCAAAAAGGATATCGGTGAAATTAAATTTAATTCTATACACCAACAGAACCCACAACCACCAGGTGATAACTTATTAAAACTTTCATGGATTAAATATTACAAATCTCATGAAATCCCACCACTAAAGATGTTAAATGTATATCAAGGATGGGATCTAGCCATAAGCGAAAGAACCACTGCAGATTTTACGGTATGCACTACTATTGGAGTTTCAGATGAAAATAAAGTATATATACTTGACTGGTATCGTGACAAGATCGACTTTCCTAAAGCAGTAAAAAAGGTAATAGAATTGTATGAAAAGTGGTCGCCATTAGAAGTCGGCATAGAAGTTAATAATTTTCAGAAAGCTCTTGCCCAGACCTTAGAACAAAATTCAATGATACCGATAAAAGAAATCACAAGCACCAGTGATAAAGTGACCAGGATATTATCAGCATTTGTACACTTTGAAAATGGAAAGGTATTACTACCTGATAAACATTCAGAATTAGAAAATTTCACTAACGAGTACATATATTTTCCCCATGGTAAACATCACGATGACATGTTGGATTCCCTTGAATTAACCTTGCAACTAGTTAGAGAGCCTTATTATGACTTAGACCCCTGTCTGATTGTTGGTGATGACCCTTATTACTACGAACAATAAATTTATTTTTTTTAAATATTTATTGGATCAATATGAAAATGTCACATTTCAGGGCAGTATAAATAATGTCGAATTGAACATTAATCTTAGCTAATTTTTATATTCGTTAACCGGATA